>DASSQK010000097.1:0-2159 GCA_035702555.1 Gaiellaceae bacterium
CCGCAGGAGCAGCGTGCGCTGCGCGGGCTTGATCACCGGCCGGTGCGCGCCGTTGCCGCGGGCGATCCGCTCGAAGACGTCGTCGAAGGTGCCGATCGAGCCGCCGACCAGGGCGCCGGTGCGCTTCAGCAGCTCGCGCTCCGCGCGGTCGACGTCCGGCCGGTTCGGCACGATCAGGATCGGATCGGAGCCGAGCGCGGCCAGGTAGCGCTCGAGCAGGAGCGCGACCTTCCCCGCGTTGGCAGGGCCTGCGAGCAGGCTCAACGGCACCGGCCCATCGTAGTTGCGAGGGCCGACGACCTCGCGCGCGCGAAAAAGCGGTCGGGGCGGGTCGCCCCGCCCCTCGGTTACGCCGCGACCGACTTGGGCCGGCGGCCCCGCCGCGCAGCGGCGCGACCGGGCATTCCCCCGGCGCAGTTGTCGCAGAGATCGGCCTGCTTCGAGCCGCGCCTGGCGTCCGCGAAGTTCAGGCGCATCGTCGCGCCCTTTCCTTCGCCGATTTCCTGTCCGCAGTTGTCACACACGAGCACGGTCTTGCGCGCCAATGGTCCTCCTCGTTTTGGCAGGGTGGAATTCGCAACCCTAACCAAACGCCGACGCGAAATGTCAGGCTGCCTCGCGCGCACGGCGAATGCGCCACGAACGCAGGAGGCTGACAAGCGCCTGCTCCTCGTGGTCGAGCTCCAAATCGCGTGCACCGACCACGCGCAAATGCCGCGGCCGAAAATCGTCGAGCGTTCTCCCGTCGAGGTATTGCTCGACGACGGCCGGGCTGACGTAGGAGGCTCGCGCGACCGCCGGGGTGTTGCCGAGGCGCTCGCCGACGGCGCGCATGACCGCCGCCACCGTGCGCTTCTGCGCGGTCGCCGTCTCGACGGGCTTCGCCTCGGCGAGCTGGATCGCCGCGACCAGGGTGCCGCCCCAGGTCCGGAAGTCCTTGGCGGTGAACTCCTCGCCCAGGTGCTCGCGGATGTACTCGTTCAGCTTCCGCGCACCGAGGTTGAAGATCTCGCCGTCGCGCCGGTAGCGGAAGAGACGTCGGCCGCCCGGAAGCGCGAGCAGCTCCTTCATCGCACCGGCGAGCTCGGCGTCCACCAGGACCGTGTGGACGAGGACGCGGTGCTTGGCGCGAAAGCGGAAGGTGATCCGGCTTCCGCGCACGCGCACGTGGCCCTTGCGCAGGGTCGTGATCCCGAAGGTCTTGTAGCTGCGCGCGTACCGCTCCCCGCCGACCCGGAACCACCCTTCGTTGATCAGCCGGACTGCAACCGCAGCCGTCCATTCGAAGCTGAGCGGCTCCTGGTCGAGGTGCTTGCTCATCGCTTTGCGCAGGTCGGGAAGCCGCTCCGCGAAGCGAACGAGCTTGTCGTATTTCGCCTGTTCCTGCCGCGCGCGGAATTCCGGGTGGTAGAGGTACTGCCGCCGGCCGGCCTTGTCGACTCCCGTCGCCTGCAGCTTCGCGCCCGCCCGCGGCGAGATCCAGACGTCCTTCCACGCCGGCGGGATGCGCAGCGCGTCGATGCGCTCGAGCACGGCCGCGTCCGTGATCGCGCGGCCACGCGAGTCCTGATACCGGAACCCGCGGCGCTGTGACCCGAGCCGCTTCCACCCTCCTTTCCGCGCCATAGAGTCTGCGGTGTAGCCGGCATGAGGCCGTCCTAATCCAAGGAGGGAGATTGGCTTCGGCGACGATCGTGGTGCTCGAAGGGGACGAGACCGGGCAGGAGCTGCTCGAGGAGGCGCTGCGCGTGCTCGCGCCCGAGGTGACGGGAATCGAGGTCGAGCTGCCGCGCTACGACCTCTCGCTAGAGGCGCGGCGGCGGACGGAGAACGGGGTCGTCCACGAGGCGGCGGCCGCGGTGCGCGAGGCAGGGCTCGGGCTGAAGGCCGCGACGGTCACGCCGGAGGGCGCGGGCGACGTCGGCTCGCCGAACCGGATCCTGCGCGAGGAGATCGGCGGCCGCGTGATCGTCCGCACCGGCCGGCGCATCCCGGGGGTCGTGCCGTTCGGCGGGGTGCACGCGCCGATCTCGGTCGTGCGCATGGCGGTGGGTGACGCGTACGGCGCGCAGGAGTGGCGCGAGGGGTCGGGCGACGACGAGGCGGCCTTCCGCACCGAGCGCATCGAGCGGCGGATCTGCCACTCGGTCGCCGAGTTC
>DASSQK010000098.1:0-5140 GCA_035702555.1 Gaiellaceae bacterium
CGCGCAGCTCGTTCAGCTCGGCCTGCTGCTCGTCGCCCTCGCCGAGCTCCTCCTGGATCGCCTTCAGCTGCTGGCGCAGGAAGTACTCGCGCTGGCCCTTCTCGAGCTCCGACTGCACCTGCGACTGGATCTTCGTCCCGAGCTCGACGACCTCGAGCTCCCGCTTGAGGATGCGGAGCACGTCGCGCAGGCGCGCGGAGACGACTGCCTCCTCGAGCAGCGCCTGCTTCTCCTCCGTCTTCAGGCGCAGCGTCGAGGCGACGAGGTGCGAGAGCGCGCCCGGCTCGTCCACATTCGCGGCGGCGAGCTCGAGCTCCGAGGGCAGGTACGGCACCAGCGAGATCAGGCGGCCGAACTCGTTCTGCACGCTGCGCGTCAGCGCCTCGAGCTCCGGGGTCTCCTCGACCTCGTCCGGCACCACCTCGAACTCGCCCACCAGATACGGGTCGTCCTGGCCGCGCTCCAGCAGCCGGATACGGCCCACGCCCTGGACGAGGATCCGCAGCGTCCCGTCGGGCACGCGGATCATCTTGTGGACGACCGCCGCGGTTCCGATCTCGTAGAGGTCGTCCCACCCGGGCGCTTCGACGTCCTCGTTCCGGACGGTGACGAGCGCGAGCATCCGGTTGCCCTCGAGCACGTCGTCGACGAGGCGGATCGAGCGTTCCTGTCCGATCGCGAGCGGCGAGACCGACTGCGGGAAGATCACCGTCTCCTTCAGCGGCAGGACCGGCAGCGACGAGGGGATCTCGACGTCGCCGGGCTCGAAGGCCTCTTCGAGGTTCAGCTCGCTCACGCGCGGCCCCGGATGACGATGGCTACCCGCTGCTGCGGCGTCGGCTGCGCCTCGGCGACCGGGAGCGTCACGGTCAGCATGCCGTGCTCGTACCGCGCGCCGGCCGCGCTCGCGTCGACCGGCTCGTCGAGCGGGATCCGGCGCTGGAAGGGGCCGTACTCGATCTCGAGCTGCCGGTAGCGCCCCGCGACGTCCGGCCGCTCGCGCACCCCCGCCACCACGAGCATGCGGTCGGCGGCGACGACCTTGATCGACGACGGATCGACCCCCGGCAGCTCCACGACGACCCGGAGCTCAGGCGGGTCCTCGCTGCGGATGCAGTCGACCTGCGGCCGGAAGCCGTGATGGCCTCCGACGAAGCGCGGCAGGTGCCACAGATCCTCGATCAGCTCCTGGATCTCCGACTGCAGCCGGTCCATGTCGGTCCGTCGTTTCAAGCGTCCCTCCCGTGAAACGGTACTCCTGCCCGCGCCGCTAGCGTTTGGAACACCGCTCGAGCCGCCGCCGCGGGGGACTGAGGAGGGTCGTCGTCGATGGAACGCTGGACGCGTTGGATGATTCGCTACCGCTGGCCGGTCGTCGCCGGCTGGCTGGTCGTCCTCGTCGTCGGCGGGTGGTCGGCCACGAAGCTCTCGGCGCTGCTCTCGAACGAGTTCACGATGCCGGGGACGGACTCCGAGCGCGCACGCTCGATCCTCAAGGAGCATTACAACGACCGCAGCGACGGGGCCTTCACGATCGTCTTCCGCGTCCCGGACTCACGTGACCCGCAGCAGCGCCTGCGGTTGCAGCGCCGGATGGCGAGCGCGGCGGAGCTCGTGCCGAGCGGCCGCGCGCAGCCGCTCGTCCCCGGCGGCCCGCACGTCCTCTACGGGGACATCACCTCGACGCTCGCCCTCGCCAAGGCGAAGGGCTTCACGGACGACCTGCTGGCCCGGTTGCCGCAGGGTGGCGGCGTCCGCTCGTACGTGACCGGCCAGGCCGCGATCCAGCACGACCTCGACCCGATCTTCGACGAGGACCTGCGCAAGGGCGAGTTCCAGATCGCGATCCCGATCGCGCTCGCCGTGCTCCTGCTCGTCTTCGGCCTGTCGTGGTCGGTGACCATCCCGCTGCTCTTCGCGGCCTGCACGATCGAGGCCACGCTCGGGCTCGTCTACGCCTTCGCGCATCACGTGACGATGGCGACCTACGTCACGAACCTCGTGCAGCTGATCGGGCTCGGGATCGCGATCGACTACTCGCTGCTGATCGTCTACCGCTTCCGTGAGGAGCTGGCGCGGGGCGGGCCGAAGGACGACGCGGTCGTGCGCACCATGGCGACGGCCGGGCGCGCGGTCGTCTTCTCGGGCGCGACCGTCGCGATCGGGCTCGCGCTGCTGCTCTTCATGCCCTCGCCGTTCATCCGCTCGATGGGGATCGGCGGCTTCCTGATCCCGCTCGTCTCGATCGCCGGCGCGGTGACGCTGCAGCCCGCGCTGCTCTCGATCTACGGCCGGCGCGGGACGAAGCGCGTGCGCGTCTGGCGCTTCGGCGAGGAGGGCCCGCGGCGCGGGTTCTGGGAGCGGCTGTCGGCGGCGATCATGAAACGGCCGCTGGCGTTCCTGGCCGGCGGCGCGGTGCTGCTCGTCGCCTCGGCCCTACCCGTCTTCGCGCTGAAGCTGACGCCCGGCTCGGCGCAAGGCATCCCGCAGCACCCGCAGGCCGTGCGCGGCTTCGCGCTGCTGAAGGACGCGGTCGGGGCGGGCGCGCTCTCGCCGACGCAGATCATCGTCGACACCGGCCGCGCGGACGGCGTCGCCTCGCCGGATGTCCAGCGCGGCATCTCGACCCTCGTCGAGCGCATCCGCCGCAACCCGGAGGTGGCCTTCGTCCGCTACCGGGCCGGGCCGCCGCTCGTCGACCCGACCGGCCGCTACGCCGAGATCGTCGTCGCCGGGAAGCACGAGTACGGCGAGGGGCCGGCGCAGCGGTTCGTCCACGAGCTGCGCGGCGAGATCGTGCCGTCGGTCTCGTGGCCCAGGGGCACGACCGTTCTGGCCGGCGGCGGGCCGCCACAGGGCGTCGACTTCATCCAGCGCTCGTACGCCGTCTTCCCGTGGCTCGTGCTCGGGGTGCTGGTCCTGACCTACCTGCTGCTCCTGCGCGCCTTCCGCTCGCTGCTGCTGCCGCTCAAGGCGGTGATCCTGAACCTGCTCTCGGTGGCCGCGGCCTACGGGCTGCTCGTCGTCGTCTTCAAGTGGGGGATCGGGAACGACGTCCTCGGCCTCTACCAGTTCCCGCAGATCGAGGCCTGGATACCGATCTTCCTGTTCGCGATGCTCTTCGGGCTCTCGATGGACTACGAGGTCTTCCTGGTCACGCGCATGCGCGAGGCCTGGGACGAGACCCACGACAACGTGCGTGCGGTCGGCCTCGGGCTCGAGCGGACCGGCCGGATCGTGAGCGCCGCCGCGATCATCATGGTCGCGGCGTTCTGCGGCTTCGTCGCCGGGCGCATCGTCGGGCTGCAGGAGTTCGGCCTCGGCCTCGCGGTGGCGATCCTGTTCGACGCGACGATCGTGCGCGTCCTGCTCGTCCCGTCGCTGATGGCGATCTTCGGCCGCTGGAACTGGTGGCTGCCGGGCCGCGTCGCGCGGGTGGTGCGCGTTCCGCCCTCGCCGCTCGAGACGCCGGCGCCGGCGCTCCGGCCGGCGGGCCGCTAGTGGTGGGACCGCTCGACCCTGGGTCGCACGTCGACGTGGTCGAACCAGCCGGCGTCCGAACCCGAGCCGCCGTCGACGTAGTCCCGGGTCCCGTCCCTGGCGCCGAACACGTCCGCGCTCGAGCCGCCGAAGAGCCGGTCTGGGCCCGGGCCGCCGACGATCACGTCCGGCCCACCGGCGCCGTAGACGCGGTCGGCGCCGCGGCCGGCGAGGATCACGTCACCCCTGCCGGTGCCGTGGATGACGTCGGCCCGTGAGGTCCCTTGCACGATGCAGGGCCGGCGGTGCCCCGGCAACGGCGCGGGAACGCGCCAGACGGGGTCGAACCCGGCTGCGATCGCGCGCTCGCCGCTGCCGTCCGGCTCAACGACCGCGACCACCGGCGTCTGCTCTGGCCCGCGGGTGAAGGCGATCAGGCTGCCGTCCGGCGACCATTGCGGAGTGCCGGTGACGCCGCTCGTCAGCACACGGCCGCTGCTGCCGTCGGCCCGTATCACGCCGAGGCTGCCGTCGGTCCCGTCGGAGGACACAAGGTAGGCGAGCTCGCTGCCGTCGGGTGACCAGGCCGGCTTGCCGATGAGGTTCAAGCCCTGCAGCAGAAGCTGGGCATTGCCGCCGTCCGCATCCGCAACGCCGAGCCCGCTGGCCTTGCCGTCGGCGTAGGCGATGTAGGCGAACCGCGAGCCGTCGGGTGACCACGCCGCGCTGTCGGCCGAATCGACGAGCTTTCGCTCGTTCGTCCCGTCCGCGTCGATGACGGAGATCGCCGGAGCCTGGACGGTGCCGATGGAGGAACGCGAGAGCAGGATGTGCTTCCCGTCCGGGGACCACGACTCGCCGGCGACGTACTCGCCGTACCCCGTGTTGGTGACACTGCGCGTGCCGGTGCCGTCGGCCTTGGCGATGAAGACCCCCTGGCCCAGCCCGGACCAGTTCGCCGCGAGCTCGCTGCCGTCCGGAGACCATCCGAAAACGCTCGTCACGCTCCCTCTGCCCCCGTTGCGCGTGAGGTTGCGGGCATGCTGGCCCTGTGCATCGGTGACGACGAGGTCGCTGAAATGGTCCTGTCCCGGAGGGTCGGCAGGCGCGAAGGCCGCGAGCGAGCGGCCGTCCGGGGACCAGCTCGGGCGAGCGGTGTAGTGCGGGTCGGTCACGCGAAAGGCCGACCCGTTGAGGTCCGTCGCGCACAGTCCCAGGGGAACCCTGGCGCCGACGTTGATCGGCGCGACCGCGTAGGTGAGGAGTTGCGGCCCGGCGGGGTTCGTCGCCGCGCCGGCGGTGGCGGCCGTGGCTGCCGCCACCAGCGCGACCGTCAATCGGCGCCCGTGCACGGCTCCGACCATACCCCCGGCTCGTAAAGAAGACGTGAAGCGGCCCCGCCTCGTAGCATCCGCGTCCGATGGAGGGCTCGCTGAAGGGCGTGATCCTGGCCGGCGGCACCGGCTCACGGCTGCATCCGCTGACGCAGATCACGAACAAGCACCTGCTGCCGATCTACGACCGGCCGATGATCAGCTGGGCGATCGAGGCGCTCGTGCGCGCGGGCGTGACCGACCTGATGCTCGTCACCGGCGGCACCCACGCGGGCGAGTTCTTCCGGCTGCTCGGCAACGGCCACGAGCACGGCGTCGAGCGGCTC
>DASSQK010000099.1:0-4331 GCA_035702555.1 Gaiellaceae bacterium
AAGAGAATCGAGACGCCGACCACGATGAAGCTGTCGGCGAGGTTGAACGCGGGCCAGTAGCGCAGGTCGAGGAAGTCCGTCACGTGGCCGAGGCGGATGCGGTCGATCAGGTTCGACGCCGACCCGCCGATCAGCAGCCCGAGCGCGACCGGCAGCACCGGGTGCCTCGCGCCCGAGCGGGCGAAGAAGACGAGCATCCAGCCCACCGCGAACGCCGTCAGCGCGGTCACGATCGCCGTCGCGCTGGAGAAGAGCCCGAACGCGATCCCGGAGTTCTGCACGTGGTGGATCGCGAAGGGCCCGATGACGTGCACCGACTCGTCGAAGGCGAGCTGCGACGAGACGATCGCCTTCGTCACCTGGTCGGCGGCGATCGCGGCGATCACCACCGCGCCGAGCCCGATCCACTGCGGCGCGCGCGCGGCCATGGAGCGCTCCGCGACCGAGACCGGCGTGAGCGCGTCCGTGCTGGAACCGACGCGGACGTCGAGCATCCGCGGCGCGGGCTCGGTCACCCGCGCTCCTCGCGACGCTTGCAGTCGATGTCCTGCGTGGTCCACGGCAGCGCCTCGAGCCGCTCGGGGTCGATCGGCTTCCCGCAGCTCCGGCAGATCCCGTAGGTGCCGTTCTCGATGCGCTGGAGCGCGGCGTCGATCGCCTGCAGCAGGCGCTCCTCGTTGCCCTCGAGCGTCGCGTCGAGCTCGCGGTCGAACGTCGAGGTCGCCGCGTCGCCGGGATGGTTGTCGCTCGGGATCTCCTCCCGGTCGTCCTCGAGCTGGCCGCGGTTTTCCTCATGGATGTAGTCGAGAGCCTCCTGCACGCGCGCGCGCTCGGCGAGCAGGCGCTCCTTGAAGTGCCCGGTGTCGATCGTCGCGTTCACGCGCGCTCCAGCCTCCGCTCCGTCTCCGCCGGCCCGATGCCCTCCATCAGGACGACTTTTTCCCGGCTCCCGTGCCCGGAAACGATCGAGAGGGAGCGGCGCGGCAGCTCGAGCGTCTTCGCCAGCAGATCGAGCACCGCGTCGTTTGCGCGGCCGCGCTCCGGCGCAGCGCTGACGCGGACCTTCCAGCCGTCTCCGTGGCGGCCGGCGAGCTCGGTCCGGCGCGCGCCCGGAGAGACGCGGAGCCGGACTCGCGTGGTGGGCGTCGCCATGGGGCCAGTATAGGTTCGGCCGCCGAGAGTCAGGCGGCCTGTGCGTCGGCCTCCTCGCCTGGCTGCTCGGCGTCCTCGACGGCGTCCAGCGCGGCCTCCAGCAGCGCCCTGATCTTGCGCGCCTCTCCGAGCAGGCGCTCCCGTTCCGCCGCGGCGGAACGGGTGACGGCGCGCGCCTCGGCGTGCGCCTCGTCGACCACGATCCCGGCCTCGCGGCGCGCCTGGTCCTTCAGCTCGTGGGCCGAGCGCTCGGCGGAGACGAGGGTCGTGCGCAGGAGCGTCTCGAGGTCGCGATGCCTTGCGAGCTCGCCCTCGAGCTGCTCGATCCGGTCCGCGAAGTCGGCCCGCTCGCGCCAGACCTCCTCGAACGAGGCCGCGATGTCCTCGAGCAGCTGGTCGACCGGCGTGCAGCGGTAGCCGCGCCAGCCGCGTCTCAGGTCGATGTGGTGGAGCTCCACCGGGGTGATGGTCATGTCCGTCCTCCTCAGGTGTAGTGGCTAAAGAGGGCGTCGATCACGCGCATCAGCGCGAACAACGCCAGCATGGCCACCACCGGCGAGAGGTCGAGCGCCCCGAACGGCGGCAGGATCCGCCGGAAGATCCGCAGATACGGCTCGCAGACGTCGCGCAGGAAGTCGTAGATCCGGCGCACCCAGGGCGTGTACGGCAGCTGGATCCAGGAAGTCAGGACGTACACGAAGATCAGCAGGATGTAGACCCAGAGGAAGGTCTGGATCAGCGTGTTCGCCGTCGACGCGGCGGTCGCGAGCAACGCGAGCGTGGCCATCAAGCGTGACTTCGGCTCGCCACGCCCAACTCCTAGGCGCCTTGGCCGGACGCACGAGCAAAGCCCGCGCGTCCTCTTCTGGGCGGCGCCGACAAGCGGCGCCTTAGGCCTGGTTGAAGAAGCCGCGCTCCAAGAGCCGCGCGCGCTCCTCCGCGGAGACCTGCACGTTGCGCGGGGTCAGCAGGAACACCTTGTCGGCGACCCGCTGCATGCCGCCCTCGAGCGCGTACGTGAGCCCGCTCGTGAAGTCGATCAGCCGCTTCGAGAGCTCCGGGTCGGCGCCCTGCAGGTTGAGGATCACCGGGATCGAGTCCTTGAACTTGTCGGCGATCTGCTGCGCGTCGTTGAAGCTCCGCGGCACGACGAGGTGCACCTGGACGGACGGCACCGCGCGGATCGGTGCTGCGGCGTCGTACGGCGCGCGCCGGTTGTTGCCGCGCGGGCGGGCGGTCTCCGTCCGCGCCGGCTCCTCGGGATCCGGATCGGTCCAGTCGTCGAAGTCCTGCTGCCGCCCCCTCGGCGTCAGCCGGCGGACGTTCGGGCGCTCGCTGTAGGTCCGCCCCAGCTCCTCCTCGGTGAGGTAGCCGTCCTCGTCCCAGTCGTCCTCCTCCTCGGCGATGCCGAAGTAGACGAGCGTTCGGTTCCAAACGTCTGCAAATCCCATGGTTTCGAGATGTTACTGCCTGTACAGCACGGACCCCAGCCGCACCATCGTGGCGCCCTCGTCGGCTGCCACCCGGTAGTCCTGGCTCGTCCCCATCGAGAGCTCGCACAGCCCGTTGCGCTCCGCCAGCTCGCGCAGGCGGCGGAAGTAGGGCCGCGAAGCCTCGGGATCGCCGGTGAACGGTGGCATCGTCATCAGGCCGACCACGTTCCCGTAGAGGCCGAGGAACTCCTCCAGCTTTTGCTCCGGGATCCCGGACTTCGACTCCTCGCCGGAGAGGTTGACCTCGACCAGCGCCGGGATCGTGAGCCGCCGCGCGGCCGACTCGCTCGCGAGCGAGTGGCAGAGCTCGCAGAGCTCGTCCACCGTCTTCGCCTTGCGGCTCTGGAGGTGGCCGATGAAGTGCCAGCGAAACGCGTCCCCGTGGCGCGCGTGCTTCGCCTCGAGATCCTGCGCGCGGTTCTCGCCGACGACCTCGACGCCCGCCTCGGCGAGCGCGCCCAGGTCGTCCACCGCCACGTACTTGGTCGCCGCGACGATCGTCACCCCCGGCCCGAGCTCGCCGCGGATGCGCTCGTAGGTCGCCCTGACGGTCTCAGCCGATAACGCCAAGGACGCCCTGTCGCCCGGTGACGCCGTCGTCGCGCCGGTGGGAGAAGAACCGGTCGGGGTTGCAGGCGGTGCAGAGGTCGATGCGCTCGACCTGCGCGCAGCCGGCTGCCCGCAGCGCCCGCTCGGCGGACGACCAGAGGTCGAGCTTGCCGGCGCAGACCACGTCGGGCCCGAACGCGGCCCGGAACGGGGCCGCGACCTCCTCCCCCACCTCGTAGCAGCACGGCCCGATCCCGGGACCGACGATCGCGGCCGCGCGGCCGCCGCCCAGGGCTGCGGTTCCGGACGCGGCGATCCCGGAGAGCAGCCCGCGCCAGCCCGCGTGCAGGACGGCGAGCGCGGGCTCGCCGCCGTTGGCGCGGGCGACCGCGATCGGCAGGCAGTCGGCCGTGAGCGCCAGCACCGGGAGCCCCGGGTCGTCCGTCCAGAGCCCGTCCCCGCGCTCGCCGCGCGAGCCGGGCACCGCCTTCAGCACGTCCGCCGAGTGATGCTGGTAGTTCATCGCGAGCGCGTCCGGCGCGGCACCGGCCTCCGCGCACAGGCGGCGGCGGTTCTCGTCCACGCGCTCCGGCTCGTCGGCCGTCGCCCGGCCGAGGTTGAGCGAGGCGAACGGCCCCTCGCTGACGCCGCCCTCGCGCGTCGAGAACACGACCTCGTACGGCCCGGGTGCGGACTCCCAGCGAATCACCGGGCGATGAGCTCCTTCGCTGCCGCAAGCTCCGAGTCGCGGCCGTCGAGCTCGCCGTTCAGCTTCCGGCGGCGCAGCTCGGCGAGCACCTCCCCCACGCGCGGCGACTCCTCCAGCCCGAGCTCGGCGAGGTCGGCGCCGCTGACCTCGAGGCGCACGCCGCGCAGCCGCTCGAAGTACGCGTGCAGCTGCGGCAGGTCGCCGAGCGCGAGCGCGACCAGCGGCGCGTCGGGCGCGTAGCGGTCGGCGATCGCCACGACCTCCGCCGGGTCGGTCGCCTCGCGAAGCCGCTCGACGAGCCGCGGCCCGACGGTGATCGCCGCTGCGATCGCCTCCGCGTCCCGCCGCCGCACCTTCAACCGCTCCAGCCAGTCGTAGGCCTCGTCGGAGGGCAGCCTGCGCGCGAGCGCCGCCAGCCCGAGCCGCCA
>DASSQK010000100.1:0-3702 GCA_035702555.1 Gaiellaceae bacterium
GGCGCGGGCGTTCCCTCGCAGTTCGTGCCGCAGCTGTTCGAGCGCTTCAGCCGCAGCGACGAGACGCGCCGCTCGGGAGCCGCGGGGGCCGGGCTCGGGCTCTCGATCGCCTGCGCCTACGCGGAGGCGCTGGGCGGCGACCTCCGGTACGAGGACGCCGAGCCCCACGGCGCGCGGTTCATCCTGTCGCTACCGGCAGCTCGAAGCTGAAGCGCGATCCCTCGCCCTCGCGCGAGTCGACCCAGATCGTCCCGTTCATCCGCCGCACGAGCTCGCGGGAGATGTAGAGGCCGAGGCCGGTGCCGCCGACGCCGCGGGTCAGGTTCGGGTCGACGCGGTAGAACTTGTCGAAGATCCGCCGCTGCTCGCCCTGCGGGATCCCGATCCCGTCGTCGGCGACGGTGAAGCGGACGGTGTGCGGGCGCCGCGTGACCGTGACGCCGACGGTGCCGCCTTGCGGCGAGTACTTGACGGCGTTGTCGACGAGGTTCGTCAGCACCTGCCGCACCTTGTCGGGGTCACCGAGGATGGGCGGCAGCTCGGGCTCGCACGAGAACGCGACCTCGACGCCCGAGGGGAGGTGCACCCGCGCTGCGTCGACGACCGTGCGCGCGAGGTCGCGCGGGTCGTGCGTGCCCACGTCCAGCTGCACCCGCTCCTCGTCCAGCCGGCTGGCCCAGAGGATGTCGTTCACGGTACGCGCGAGCCGCTCCGACTCGCTGGCGATCACCTCGAGCAGGCTCCCGCGCTGCGACTCCTCGAGCGTCAGATCCGGCCTCCGCAGCGTCAGCGCGGCACCGTAGATCGCCGCCAGCGGGGTGCGAAGCTCGTGCGAGACGGTCGAGACGAAGTCGCTGCGCAGGTCCTCGAGCGCGCGGTCGGCAGTCAGGTCGCGGAAGGCGTAGACGGTTCCCTCGGCGAACTCCACCGCGGCGATCGAGAGCCACAGCTCGCGGCCGGGCACCTCCAGCGGCAGGGTCTCGGCGCCGAGTGCGCTCGGCGCCGTCGCGACCGGCACGCGGTCGGCGATCGCGCGCCAGCCCGGGATCGCCGCGGCCGCCTCTCGGCCGACGACGTCCTCTGCGCGCAGCTGCGTGACCGCTTCCGCGGCCCGGTTCCAGAGCCGCACGACTCCCTCGCGGTCGAGCAGGAAGACGCCGTCGCCGATGTGCTCGAGCACCCGCGCCGCGTCCGCGCGGCGCTCCGCCTCGTCGAACAGCAGCGCGTTGTCGACGGCCACCGCCGCGCGGCGCGCGAGCTCCTCCGCGGTCGTGAGGTCGTTCGGGCCGAACAGCCGCTCGCTCGCCGAGAGGAACGTGATCGCGCCGAGCGTGCGGCCGCGCGCGAGCAGCGGGACGCAGATCAGCGAGATCAGGCCGAGCCCGCGCAGCCGTTCCAGCAGCTCCGCGTCGCCGCGGCTGGCCGCGCGCAGGTGCTCGTCCTCGACCTCGCGGATCAGCTCGGGCCGGCCCGTCGCGATCGCGTGCCCGGGCCCGTGGACGGCGCTGCGGTCGAGACGGACGTCGAGCTCGTACAGCGCCTCGCGCAGCTCGGGCTCGGCGTGCGCCACCGCCACGCGCTGGAGGCGATCGCCGGGGCGCAGCAGGTCGATCACGCACCAGTCGCCGAGGTAGGGGATCGCGAGCACGCTCAGGCGCTGGAGCGCGGACTCGGGGTCGAGCGTCGAGCTCAGCAGCTCGCTCGCCTCCGCGAGGAACTCGAGCCGCCGGCTGGCGGCCCGCTCGCTCTCGTACAGACGCGACTGCTGGATCGCGAGCGCAACGCGGTCGGCCAGCAGCTGCAGCGTCCGCTCGTCGTCGTTCGTGAACACGCGCGGCCGGCCGGAGCCCACGTGCAGCACGCCGAGCAGCGAGCCCTCGACGAGCAGCGGCACCCCGAGGAGTGACGTCAGGCCGCGCTTCACCAGCAGCGGGTTGACGACCTCGGCGCGCCTCACGTCCGGGATGAAGACAGGCTTCTTCGTGGCGGCGACGCGGCCCGCGAAGCCCTTGCCGACGGGTACGCGCACGCCTGCCTCGACCTCTTCTTCCAACCCTCGGGCCCACGACGCGACGAGCTCGTCGCCGGTCTCGTCGAGCAGCAGCGCCACGGCCGTGTCGGCCCGCATGATCGTGCGGATCCCGTCGAGCAGGTTCGCGAGCAGCCGGTCGAGGTCGAGGTGCGTGAGCGCGGCCTCCGAGATCGTCTCGAGGTCACGCAGCCGGCGCGCCGCCTCCTCGGCGGCGGCCCTCGCCTCACGCTCCCGCGAGTACAGCACCGCGTTGTCGACCGCGAGCGCGGCACGGCTCGCGAGGCCGACTGCGAGCGCCACGTCGGAGTCGCCGTACCGGCGGCCGGACTCGGACATCGCCAGCGTCAGCGTCCCCAGCGTGCGCTTGCGCGCCACGAGCGGAACCGCCACGGCCGCGCGTGGGTCGAGCTGCTGCATGAGCTCGAAGTGCCGCTCGTCGCGCGAGGTCGCTCGCAGCGACTCCGGATCGAACTGCTCGAAGACGACGGGCTCGCCGCTGCGCAGGGCCCGCGAGGCGGGCTGCGGCGAGTCCATCGTCGGGGTGTACAGCAGCCGCATCTCGCGCAGCAGGTCCTCCTTGGCCGGATCGGCGGCCGCGACCGCGACCTGCTTGATCGTCACGCCGTCCTCCTCGAGCACGTCGACGATGCACCAGTCGGCGAGCGCGGGCACCGTGAGCCGCGCGACCTGGACGAGGGTCTCCTCCCAGTCGAGCGACTCCGCGAGCGCCTCGCCCGCCTCCGCCAGGAAGCGCACGCCCTCCTCGGCGGAGAGCTGCTCGCGCGCAATCACGATGCGGCACCGGCGAGTACCGCCGGCCGCACCCTGCCTGCCTCAGGGAAATGGGGATCCGCCATCGACTGCCTCGGAAACGAGGGACAACTCTATCTCTTGTAAACGCGAATTCCTCGCGGCCGCCGGAGTATCCTCAGGGCATGTCGTCAGGGCGCCGCGCCTTGGTGATGCTCGCCGTCGGTGCCGCCGGGCTCGGGTCGACGCACGCCGACGGCGCGCACCGGCCGGCTCGGTTCCCCGCCGCCGGCGACCTGGGTCACAGCACCGTCGTCGTGCGAGCCGCTCCCCGCGAGCACGCGCGCGTCATCCGTGTGCTGCACGAGTTCCGGAAGGACTTCCGCCTCCAGATCGTCCTGGCGGTCGGCCAGGTGAGGAGGCGCCATGCGTCCTGGATCGAGCTGAGCCTGCCGGGCAGGCCCAACGGCGGCCGCGGCTGGGTGCCCGAGGCCTCCGTGCAGCTCCACCGCGCGCAGCGCCGGATCGTCGTCCTCCGCGGCGCCCGCCGCCTCCTCGTACGGCGCATCGCGGACGGCAAGGTCCTGCTCCGCGCGCCGGTCGCCGTCGGCGCGCCGGGAGCGGAGACGCCGCTCGGGCGGAACTTCTACGTCGCAGCGCGCTTCGTCCCGCGGAACGCGTTCTTCGGAAGCTACGCGCTCGAGACGAGCGCGTACTCGCGGCTCAGCGACTGGCCCGGCGGCGGCATCGTCGGCATCCACGGCACCGACCGGCCGGGTCTGATCGGGCAGGCCGTCTCGCACGGCTGCATCCGCATGTTCAACCGCGACGTCGACCGGCTCCGCACGCTGGCGCCGCTCGGCACCCCGATCGACATCCTCCCCTGACGACGCTCAGCCGGTCAGGAACGTCTGGGCCGC
>DASSQK010000101.1:0-9604 GCA_035702555.1 Gaiellaceae bacterium
GCCCTCGACGAGTGCGATCGCGGCGAGCGAGCCGATGCTGAGATGGCCACTGGCGTCGACCGCGGCGAGGGAGGCGATCACGACGAAGCGCGCCGCGTCCGAGACCAGCATCATCGTCCGCCGGTCTGCGCGGTCGGCGAGCGCGCCGCCGACGAGGACCGTCGCGAGCACGCCGACGCCCTGGAAGGTCAGCACGACGCCGAGCGAGCGGGCCGAGCCGGTCAGCGTGAAGGTGCGCCAGCCGAGGGCGACGACGAAGGCTGCGTCGCCGAGCAGCGAGATCGCCTGCCCGGTCCAGAGCAGGCGGAAATCGCGGCTCTGAAAGGCCTGCAGGACGCGGGCGCGGGAGGGCGCGGCGGCGGTTGCCTCCATCGGTCGAACGCTATCCTCAGCGCGTGACCGACCTCCTTCGCGTGGCCTGCGTGCAGATGACGAGCCGCGCCGACAAGGCGGCGAACCTCGAGCGGGCGGAGCGACTCGTCGCGCGGGCCGCGGCGACCGGAGCCGACGTGGTCGCGCTGCCCGAGAAGTGGAACGCGATCGGCTCCACGGAGGAGCTGCACGCGGCCGCGGAACCGCTCGACGGCGGCGAGTCGGTAGCCGCGCTCGCCGGCTGGGCGCGGACGCACGGGATCACGCTCGTCGGCGGCTCGATCACCGAGAGGCGCGAGGGGCGCGAGAAGCTCTCGAACACGTCGCTCGTCTTCGGGCCCGACGGCGAGCTGCTGGGCCTCTACCGCAAGATCCACCTGTTCGACGTCGAGGTCGGGGGCCAGGTCTACCGCGAGTCGGAGGCCGAGGAGCCGGGGTCGGAGCCGGTCGTCGTCCAGGGCGAGGGTTGGCCCGTCGGGCTGACCGTCTGCTACGACATCCGCTTCCCCGAGCTGTACCGGATCCTCGCGCTGGAGGGCGCCGAGCTCGTGACCGTTCCCGCGCACTTCACGACGCCGACCGGCAAGGACCACTGGCACGTCCTCCTGCGCGCGCGGGCGATCGAGAACCAGTACTACGTCGCCGCGCCGGCGCAGGTGGGCGAAACGCTGCCCGGGAAGCCCGCGTACGGCCGCTCGCTGATCGTCGACCCGTGGGGGATCGTGCTCGCGCAGGCGCCCGACGAGGAGACCGTGATCAGCGCCGAGCTCGACCGTTCGCGGCTCCGCGAGGTGCGCGAGAAGCTGCCCTCGCTGAAGAACCGCCAGGCAGACGCGTACCGCTGGCCGGCTCCCGCATAGTCGAGCGCCACGGGCTCGTCCTCGGCGAGCCGTTCGAAGTCGGCGCGGCGTCCGTCCTCGTCGTACCCGGAGTGACCTCGCGGGGGGAGGAGGTCGTGCTGAAGCTGCAGGACCCGCACCGGGAGAGCGAGCACGAGGCCGCGGCGCTCGAGCTCTGGGACGGCGACGGAGCCGTGCGGCTGCTCGACCACGAGGCGGAGGAGCACGCGCTGCTGCTCGAGCGCTGCGTGCCGGGGACGCCACTCTCGGCCGCGGGCGCCGACGCTGCGCTGGACGTCTTCGTCGAGCTCCTCCCGCGTCTGTGGAAGCCGGCCGGCCCACCCTTCGGGACGCTGGCGGACGAGGCGGCCTGGTGGGCGGGCTCGCTCGAGGACACCTGGGAGCGGTTCGGCCGGCCGTTCGAGCGGCCGCTGCTGGACGCGGCGCTGGAGGCGCTGCGGGAGCTGCCGCCGACCCAGAGTGAGCAGGTGCTCCTGAACCAGGACCTGCACGGCGACAACGTCCTCGCCGCGCAGCGCGAGCCGTGGCTGGCGATCGACCCGAAGCCGCTGACGGGAGAGCGCGAGTTCGGGATCGCGCCCATCGTCCGCTCTCGCGAGCTGGGGCACTCGCGCGCGGAGGTGCTCGGCCGCTTCGACCGGCTGACCTCGGATCTCGCCCTCGACCGCGAGCGCGCCCGCGGGTGGACGATCGGGCAGACGATCGCGTGGGCGTTCAACGGGCGGCACCACCCAGGGCACGCAGAGGTCGCGCGCTGGCTGCTAGAAGGCCGCTGATGCTGCAGGCCGTCCTCTTCGACGTCGACTTCACCATCGCCAGGCCGGGGCCGGAGCTGGGGCCGGAGGGCTACCGGCGGCTGGGCGCGCGGTTCGGCCTCGAGCTCGAGCCCTCGCGCTACGCGGAGGCTCGCGAGAAGGCGGTCGAGGGCATTCGCCGCCACCCGGAGCTCGAGCACGACGAGGAGATCTGGGTCGCGTTCACGGAGCGGATCATCCGCGGCATGGGCGGCAATACGGACTCCGCCTACGACTGTGCGGTCGCGATGACGCGGGCCTGGGAGCATGCGGAGCACTTCGAGCTCTACGAGGACGCGCTGCCGGTGCTCGACGCCCTGCGCGCGCGGGGGCTGAAGCTCGGGCTCGTCTCGAATACCGGGCGGAACCTCGACGAGTTCGTCTCGCACCACCGGCTCGACGTCGACGCCGCGCTGGGCTCGGGCGCGTTCGGCCGCACGAAGCCGCACCCGACGATCTTCCGTGCGGTACTCGAGCGCCTCGAGGTCGACCCGTCCGACGCGGCGATGGTCGGCGACTCGATCGAGGACGACATCGAGGGAGCGCGTGCAACCGGGATCCCGCGCGCGTTCCTGCTCGACCGCGAGGGTCGCTACCCCGAGGTACCGGAGCGGCTGCCCGACCTGCTCGCGCTGCCGGCTGCGCTCGGGCTCCCGCCGAGCTGAGCTGCGGCCTCCTCGAGCGTCGCGACCGGCCCGACGGCGACGTCCTCGCCCTCGAACAGCTCGAGCCAGGCCGCGAGCGGGTGCGCGGCGAACGCCTCCGCGAGCTCGGCGGCGAGCGGCTCCTGCTCGGCGTCCCACTGGCGCTCGGCGAGCTCCGGGCGGCCGACGAGCTCGCAGAGGCGGCGGAAGAAGGTCGGCTCCAGGGCGGCGACCGTCAGGTGGCGGCCGTCGGCCGTCGCGTAGATGCGGTAGCAGGCGAGGCCGCCCGTGAGCAGGCGCGGGAACGGCTCGCCGCCGAGGCGGTGGGCGGCGAGCTCGTGCGCGCCGTGCGTCAGCGAGACGACGACGTGCGCGCCCCGGCCGGTGCGCCCGCGCGCGAGCAGCGCCGCGAGGACCTCCGCGACCGCCCGCAGCGCCGCGCCGAGGTCGGCGACCTGCACCGGCGGCAGCGCGGGCGCGGTGTCGGCCAGGAGCCCGGCCCAGCCCTGGTAGTTGAGGTCGTGGCCGGCGGTCAGGTCGTCCGGCCCGAACCCGGTGAACGAGCAGTAGACGACGCGCTCGGGCAGCTGCGACCGCCCGATCCCGAGGCGCTCGACGACCCCCGGCCGGAAGCTCTCGAGCACGACGTCCGCCTCGGCGCACAGCGCGCGTCCTCGCTCGGGCTCCGCTTTCAGGTCGAGCTCGAGCGTCGCCTTGCCCGCGTTCAGCGCCTCGTGCCACGCCGGCGCCAGCTCGCGCATCGGGTCTCCGCCCGGAGGCAGCAGCCGCGTGACGCGTGCCCCGAGCCGCAGCAGCTCCCGGCTCGCGTACGGCCCCGGCAGGTACCGCGTCAGGTCGACCACCGACAGGCCCGCGAGGGGTTGCACCGCAGCGAAGCTACTACACTCAGCGGGAGTGCCGAACCGCTCGAATGCGCAAGCGCAGGAGGAAAAGCGCCGGCTGCTTCTGGACGCGGCGGTGCGGGTCTTCGCGCGCAAGGGCTACCACGCGAGCCGCGTCGGCGACATCGCCGAGGAGGCGGGTGTCGCGCACGGGCTGCTCTACCACTACTTCGACTCGAAGGAGGACGTGCTGCGCACGGTCTTCCGCGAGACCTGGCGCGCGCTGATCGACACGATCAGGAGCGTCGAGGAGGCAGGCGACCCCCCGCGTGAGCAGCTGCGCAAGGTGGCCGAGATCCTCCTGCGCTCGTGGCGCCGGGAGCCCGACCTGGTGCGGGTGCTCGTGCTCGAGGTGACGCGCAGCCAGCACCTGCGCGGCGAGATGGACGAGATCGTCGAGTCGTTCGCGGCGATCCAGGAGATCGTCGAGCGCGGCCAGGCCGACGGCTCGATCCGGGCCGACCTCGACGCCCGCCTGGCGAGCTACGTCTTCTACGGCGCGGTCGAGGAGCTCCTCACCGGCTGGGTGCTCGGGCGGCTCCCCGACTCCGAGGACGACGTCGCGCGCGCCGAGCGGACGCTCGTCGAGATCGTCACCGGCGGACTGGCCCCCGAGCTCGCGACCGCTCCCGCGTAGATGGCGACCACGTCCAGCTCGGAAGCCCTCGTCGCCGTGCCCGAAACGCCGCGGCGGCTCCTCTGGACGCTCGGCCTCGGTGCGTTCGGGCTCGCCTTCTCGATCACGACCACGGCCGCGTACCTGCCGCCGCTCCTCAATCGCTTCACCGACTCGGGCGGCCTGATCGGCGTCATCCTCGGGGCCGAGGGCGTCTTCGCGCTGATGCTGTCACCGGTGATCGGGCCGTGGAGCGACACCTTCCATACGCCGATGGGCCGTCGCCGGCCGTTCATGCTCGTGGCGCTCCCGCCGCTCGGGTTCTGCCTGCTGCTGATGCCGTTCATGCCGAACCTCTGGACGACGGTCGTGATCGTGCTGACCTTCTTCTTCGCGTACTACATCTACGAACCGCCCTACCGCGGGCTGTATCCGGACCTGCTCCCGCCGCGGCTGTTCGGCCGTTCGCAGAGCGTCCAGCACATCCTGCGCGGAATCGCGATCGGGATCGCGCTCGTCGGAGGCGGGCTCCTCTTCAAGGTCTGGCGACCCTCGCCGTTCATCCTCGCCGCGATCCTGACCACCGCGGCCTGTAGCTCGGCGGTCTTCTTCGTCCGCGAGGACGGGGGTCACGGGCGGGTCTTCGAGGGCTTCGTGGCCTACATCAAGCGGAGCTGGCACATCTTCTGGGAGGACGGCGACGTGCGCCGCTTCCTGATCGCGAACTCGGCGTGGGAGGGGACGTTCGCCGCCGCGCGGACGTTCGTCGTGCTCTACATCATCGACGGGCTGCACCAGTCGAAGGTGATGTCGTCCGCGGTGCTCGGCGCCGTGGCCGTCGGCTACGTGATCGCGGCGATCTTCGCGGGGCGGCTGGGCGACCGCTTCGGGCTCGCGCGCGTGATCTTCTTCGCCTCCTGGATCTACGGCGGCGGCTTCATCGTCGGCGGCTTCGCCCAGGAGTGGCACGACTGGTACTTCGGGCTGATCATCGTGGTCGCGATCGCCGGCGGCACCGTGATGACACTGGCCTGGGGGCTGCTCTACAAGATCGTCCCTGTCCAGCATCGCGGGGCGGCCTCCGGGCTCGCGACCACGACGAAGGGGATCGGGCTGCTCGTCGGCGCGCCGGTGGCGGGGCTCGCGATCGACCTCGCCGGGCCGTACCTGGAGGCGACCGACGGCTACCAGGTGCTCTGGCCGATCTGCGGCATCCCGATCCTGGCGGCGATCCCGCTCATGGTGCGGCTGATGGAGGTCGAGCCGAAGACCAGGGTGGAGGCCGAAGTCCCGGTCGTGTAGACCTGCGCCGGTGGACGCGAACGACGTCGTGCGGCAGGCCGGGGAGGCGGAGCTCCGCCTCGTGCGCTTCCTCTGGTGCGGCAACGACGGCACCGTGCGGGCGAAGGCCTCGACGCTCCGCGGCCTCGAGGACCGGATCCGCACCGGGATCGGCCTGACGGTCGCGATGCAGGCGATGAACAACCTCGACGGGCTCCAGCCGGTCGACGGGATGGGGCCGGTCGGCGAGATCCGGCTCGTGCCCGACCCGGAGACCTTCCGCGTGCTGCCGTATGCGCCGCGGCTCGGCGCGATGCTCGTCGACCACGTCACGCTCGACGGCGAGCCCGCTGCGGTGTGCCAGCGCTCGTTCCTGAAGCGGATGGAGGCGCGCCTGGCCGAGCGCGGCACGCGGCTCGAGGTTGCCTTCGAGAACGAGTTCTCGCTCGCGACCGTCGTGGACGGCGCGTTCGTGCCGATCGACTCCGGCCTGTGCTTCTCGACCATCAGCGCGACGGCGGCGCAGGACTTCGTCGACGAGCTCGCGGCCGCCCTCGACGCGCAGGGGATCGGGCTCGAGCAGTACTACTCGGAGCTGGGGCACGGCCAGCACGAGATCTCGACGCCGCACGCCCCTGCGCTGCGCGCCGCCGACGAGCAGCTGCTGGTGCGGGAGACGATCCGCGGCGTTGCCGCGCGGCACGGGCTCGTGGCGTCGCTGGCGCCGAAGCCGTGGCCGGAGAACGCGGGCAACGGCGGGCACATCCACTTCTCGCTCTGGGACCTCGAAGGCTCGCGCAACCGCTTCCACGACGGCGCGGCCGCGGACGGGCTCTCGGCGGAGGCGCGCTCGTTCGTGGCCGGGGTGCTGGAGCACCTGCCCGCGCTCTGCGGGCTCTCGGCGCCGAGCTTCAACTCCTACCGGCGGATCGTCCCGCAGTACTGGGCCGGTGCGTTCGTGTGCTGGGGGCACGACAACCGCGAGTCGCCCGTGCGGGTGCCGTCGGTGTTTCGCGGGATGGAGGAGGCGTCGACCAACGTGGAGCTCAAGGCGGCCGACGCGAGCTCGAACCCGTACCTCGCGGTCGGCGGGCTGATCGCGGCCGGGCTCGACGGGCTGGAGCGCGGGCTCGAGCCGCCGGAGCCGGTCGAGGTCGACCCGGCGACCCTGGACGAGAACGAACGCGCGAGGCTCGGGATCGACGCGATGCCCGCGACGCAGGAGGAGGGGCTGGACGCGCTGGCGGCGGACGAGGTGCTCCTCTCGGCGCTCGGCCCGGTGCTGGCGGAGTCGTACCTGGCCGTGCGCCGGTCGGAGTGGGCCGTCTACTCGGAGGGAGACGAGGCATTCGAGCAGCAGGGCCACTTCTCGAAGTACTGAACGGCGTCGCGCTCGTCGACCACCACGCGCACGGCGTCTACCTCGACCGGCCGGGGCTCGACGAGTTTCGGGGACGGTTCTCGGAGAGCCCGGACCCGCGGCAGTGGCCGCACGTCGCCTCCGGTGTGACGTACCGGCGCGCGATGCGGGAGCTGGCAGCGTTTTTCGAGTGCGAGCCTCTCGAGGCGGCTGTGTACGAGCATCGGCTGGCGGCGGATCCGGAGGCGTACGCTTCCGCGCTGCTGCGGGCGACGAAGACCGAGCTGCTGCTCGTCGACGACGGCTTTCCGCCTCCGGGCGAGGCCGTGGAGTGGGAGCGGCTCGGCGAGCTGGCCGGCTGCGCGGCGCGGCCGGTGCTGCGGATCGAGCGGGTCGCGGGGGAGCTCGGGGCGGAGGCCGTTCCAGGCGAGGTGGCCGCCGCCGGTGAGCAGGGTTTCGCGGGGCTGAAGACGATCGCGGCCTACCGCACGGGACTGGAGTTGGAGCGGCTCGAGCCGTTCGTGCTCGCGGCGCTCGAGGCGAACGAGGGCACGGGGGTCCCGCTGCCCGTGCAAGTGCATTGCGGCTTCGGCGACTCGGACCTGTCGCTGCCGAGCGCGGATCCGGGGTTGTTGAAGCCGCTGATCGAGCGGTTCCGCGAGACGCCGTTCGTGCTCCTGCACTGCTACCCGTTCGTGCGGGAGGCGGGCTGGCTCGCGCACGTGTACGGGAACGTGTGGTTCGACCTGTCGCTGACGATCCCGCACGTCGCGCGGCCGGCGGAGATGCTGCGGCAGGCGCTGGAGCTCGCGCCGGTCTCGAAGCTCCTGTACGCGTCCGACGCGGCCCGCACGCCGGAGCTCTACTACCTCGCCGCGAAGTGGTGGCGGGAGGCGCTGGCCGAGGTGCTCCCCGAGCTCTACGGCGAGGACGCCGAGTGGGCGGCGCGACGAATCCTGCGCGAGAACGCGCTCGAGCTCTACGCGTAACCCCTGGGGACAGACACAGGGACAGACACAGGGACTGTCACTGTGTGGTGTCGGCGGTGTGCCTAAAGGCGCGCGACGAAATCCCGGGCTCGTCGCGGCGAGTACGGTCGACGTCATGCCTCGGTTCCCGCGAAGCCAGCTCCCGGACGGCTACTTCCACGTCACCTCTCGCGGCGCAGGCGGCGCTCACGTCTTCGTCGTCGACCTCGACCGCCTGGACTTCCTGGCGCTGCTCGGCGCAACCGCGCGACAGCACGGCTGGCACGTCCACGCGCATTGCCTGATGGGAACGCACTACCACCTCGTCGTCGAATCCACGCAGCAGCGACTCTCCGACGGCATGAAACGGCTGAACGGCGTCTACGCCCTCCGCTTCAACCGCCGGCACGGGCGCAGGGGCCACCTCTTCGGCGAGCGGTTCGCCTCCTACGCTCTGCGCGACGAGCGGCACCTGCAGGCAGCGACGGACTACATCCTCCAGAACCCCGTCAAGGCCGGGCTGTGCCGAGACGCGAGCGAGTGGCCGTGGGCGGGTGCCGCTGCCGCGCGCTAGCGGGCCTGCGCGAGGGCCGGCGCCCAGGCGGCCATCGGCGAGACGTCGCCCTCGCCGTTCAGGTGCCGGTAGCCGAGCGCGTGCTCGGCCTGCATCAGCTTGTGGATCTGCGTCGTGCCCTCGTAGATGATCGGCGCCCTCGCGTTGCGGAAGTACCGCTCGATCCCGTACTCCGCCGAGTAGCCGTACGAGCCGTGCACCTGGATCGCGAGATGCGCTGCGCGGAAGGCCGACTCCGTTGCGTGCCACTTGGCCAGCGACGTCTCGCGCGTGTTCCGCACGCCCTGGTTCTTCAGCCACGCCGCCTGCATCACGAGCAGCTTCGACGTCTCGTAGCCGAGCACCATCTCGGCGATCATGTCCTGGACGAACTGGTACTTGCCGATCGGCTGCCCGAACGTCTCGCGCTCACGCGCGTACTCGACCGACCGCTCGAGACACGCCCGCACGACGCCGCACGCGCCGGCCGCAACCGTGAACCGGCCCTGGTCGAGCCCGTACATCGCGATCTCGAAGCCCTGGCCCTCCTCGCCGACGAGGTTCGCGGCGGGAACCTCGACGTTCTCGAAGAAGAGCTCGCCCGTCGACCCGGCCCAGACGCCGAGCTTGTTCTCGGTCTCGCGGGTCGTCACGCCTTTCCACTCGCGCTCGACGATGAACGCCGAGATGCCCTTGTGCTTCGCCGCGGGGTCGGTCTTCGCGAACACAAGCTGGTGGTCGGCGACCGTCGCGTACGAGATCCAGTTCTTCTGGCCGTTCAGCACATAGGTGTCGCCCTCGCGGCGCGCGGTCGTCTTCATCGACGCCACGTCCGACCCCGCCGCGGGCTCGGTCAGCCCGAAGCAGGCGAGCTTCTCGCCGCGCGCTTGCGGCGTGAGGTAGCGCTGCTTCTGCTCCTCGTTCCCGTAGCGCAGCAGCGACAGCGAGTTCAGCCCGACGTGCACCGAGATCAGCGTCCGGAACGCCGCCTCGCCGCGCTCGATCTCCTCGCACGACAGCGCCTCCGCGACGAAGTCGAGCCCGGCGCCGCCGTACTCCTCCGGGATCACGATGCCGAGCAGGCCGAGCTCGGCCATCCCCTCGATGATCCCCAGGTCGAGGTGGTGGTTGATGTCGTTCTCGATCGCCTTCGGGAGCACGCGCTCGTCGACGAACGAGCGGACCGTGTCCTGGATCAGCCGCTGCTCAGGAGATAGTTCGAAATCCACGGCGCAAGTGTACGGACGCGGGCTC
>DASSQK010000102.1:0-3233 GCA_035702555.1 Gaiellaceae bacterium
CCCCCCCCCCCCCCCCCCCCCCCCCCCCCCCCCCCCCCCCCCCCCCCCCCCCCCCCCCCCCCCCCCCCCCCCCCGCCAGAGCTACACTTGGCCGCCTCATGGGCATGTTTCGCTCGATGACCGGCTTCGGCGGCCGCGACATGGCCGTCGACCTCGGCACCGCCAACACGCTCGTCTACGTGCGGGGGCGCGGGATCGTGCTCTCCGAGCCGTCCGTCGTCGCGATCGACCAGCGGACGGGCGACGTGCACGCGGTCGGCGTCGAGGCGAAGCGGATGCTCGGCCGGACGCCCGGCTCGATCTCGGCGATCCGGCCGCTCAAGGACGGCGTCATCGCCGACTTCGACGTCACCGAGCAGATGCTGCGCCACTTCATCCAGAAGGTCCACCAGCACCGCTTCGCGCACCCGCGCGTCGTCGTCTGCGTCCCCTCGGGCGTGACCGGCGTCGAGAAGCGCGCCGTCGAGGAGGCGACGCTCTCGGCCGGCGCGCGGCAGGCGTACCTGATCGAGGAGCCGATGGCCGCCGCGATCGGCGCAGGCCTGCCCGTGGCCGAGCCGACGGGGAACATGATCGTCGACATCGGCGGCGGCACGACGGAGGTCGCCGTCATCTCGCTCGGCGGGATCGTCGTGTCGCAGTCCCTCCGCGTCGGCGGCGACGAGATGGACGAGGCGATCGTCAACCACATCAAGAAGGACTACAAGCTGCTCGTCGGCCAGCAGACGGCCGAGGAGATCAAGCTCGAGGTCGGGTCGGCCCATCCGATGGCCGAGGAGGTGCAGGCGGAGGTCCGCGGCCGCGACATGCTCACCGGCCTGCCGAAGACCGTGATCATCACGTCGGAGGAGATCCGCCGCGCGCTGGACGAGCCGGTGTCGCAGATCGTCGACGCGATCAAGTCGACGCTCGACAAGACGCCGCCGGAGCTCGCCGCGGACATCATGGACCGCGGCATCGTGCTCGCGGGCGGCGGCGCGCTGCTCCAGGGTCTCGACCAGCGGCTCCGGCACGAGACGCAGATGCCCGTCCACCTCGCGGAAAGCCCGCTGACGTGCGTGGCGGTCGGCTCCGGTCGGAGCCTCGAGGAGTTCGAGGCGATCCACCGCTCGAATCGGGCCCGCGCGCGCCGCAACGGCAACCGCCGCTAGCGCCGCTGCCGCTCCTCCCGCGTCCGCGGGAGCCGATGAGGCGTCTCGGAACGCCGGTACTCTTCCCCGGTGCCCCGGAACCGCACCGCACGGACGGCGGTGCTGGGCGTGAGCGTCCGGCGACCCGCGGAAGGCAAGTCCTCGACACGAACCTCCGCCGCCATGAGGCGGCGGCTCGTCGTGGGCGGCCTCGTGCTGCTGTCGCTCGTCCTCGTCACCGTCTCCTTCCGCGAAAACGGCAGCGGACCGCTCGCAAGCGCCCAGAACGGCGCGGCAGCGGTGCTCCGGCCGTTCCAGGTCGCCGCCGACCGCGTCGCCGAGCCCTTCCGCGACGCCTACGGGTGGACGAGCAGCCTGCTCGACGCCCGCTCGAACGCCGCGCGGCTCGAGAAGGAGAACGAGCTGCTGCGCCAGCAGGTCGCCGAGCGCCGCCTCGCCGAGCGCGAGAACGTCACGCTGCGCAAGCTGCTCGCGTACCGCAACGGGCCTCGCTTCCCCGACGGGTACTCGGGGCTCGCCACCGCCGTCATCTCGCGGCCGGCGGGCGCGTACGCGCAGGCGATCGTGATCGCCGCGGGACGCAACGACCGTGTCCGCACGGACGACCCCGTGGTCACGCAGGACGGCCTCGTTGGCCGGGTCAGCCGCGTCAGCCCGCGCACGGCCCGCGTCACGCTGCTCACGGACGACGCGAGCGCGGCATCGGCGCTCGACGTCGAGACGCAGGCCTTCGGGATCGTCCGCTCCGGCGACGGCGCACGCGCGCCGCTCCGTCTCGACCGCGTGCCGAAGGAGGCGCGCGTCGCGGTGGACGACACGATCGTCACGTCGGGCTGGAGCTCGCCGCGCCTCTCGTCGCTCTACCCGCGGGGCATCCGGATCGGCCGCGTCACGAGCGTCGGCCGCACCGACACGGATCTCTACACGCAGGTGCAGGTGACCCCGTTCGCCGACCTGAGCGCACTCGAGGCCGTGCTCGTGCTCATCCCCGTCGACCGCAAGGAACAGGCGCGTTGAGCACGGCCCTGCGCATCGCGCCGCTCGTCTTCGTCGCGGCGGTCGTGCAGGTGACGGTCCTCGGCGGCATGCGCGTCATCTGGGCCGAGCCCGACCTGCTGCTCGTGACGATCGTCTGCGTCGCGCTTGCCGCGGGCTCCGTCCCCGGGGCGGCCGCGGGCTTCGCCGGCGGGCTCCTCGTCGACGTCATGACGCTCGGCACGCTCGGGACCACCTCGATCGTGCTGACGCTCGCCGGGTACTGGGCCGGGCGCTACGGGGAGACCACGGGCCGCGGCCGGCGCTACGCCGCGCCGCTCGCCGCGTCCGCGATCTCGATCCTCGCCGGCCTTGGCGGCGTCGCGCTCCACTTCCTTCTCGGAGAGCCCGTGGCCGCACGCGACGCCCTCCTGACCGCGCTGCCGAGCGCGATCCTCGCCGCGGTGCTCGCCCTCGGCGTCTCCCGCATCACCGGCGCGATGCTCGAGCCTCCCCGGGGTCTCGAGCGACCCCGCCAGGTGGAGCTCGTATGAGCACGCACGCGCCCTACGGCGAGCCGCGGGCGCCGTCGAGCAGGTTTCTCCCGCCCGATCCGGGGGTCGAGGCGCCGTACCGACTCACGCCCGGGCTCGCCTTCAGGGTCGGGATCCTGGGGATCGTCGCGCTCGCGGTCTTCGCGGTGCTCTTCTTCCGGCTCTGGTCGCTCCAGGTCCTCTCCGGCGACACGTACCTCGCCGCCGCCCAGGGAAACCAGCTTCGGACGATCAGGCTCGAGGCGCCGCGCGGCACGATCCTCGACCGGCACGGCAAGGTGATCGTCGACAACGTCGCCGGCACGGCCGTGAAGCTGTGGGTCGGCGATCTGCCCCGGAACCGGCGCTATGCGGTCATCCGGCATCTCGCCGACGTCCTCCGGGTGTCGCCGCTGCGCCTCGCGAAGGAGGTCGACGAGCGCATCGCCGATCCGCTCAACCCGATCACGGTGAAGACCGCCGTGGGCGAGGACCAGGTCGCCTACCTGTACGAGCACGCCTCCGAGTTCCCCGGGGTGCAGATCCAGCAGACGTACCTTCGCCACTACCCGTA
>DASSQK010000103.1:0-2297 GCA_035702555.1 Gaiellaceae bacterium
GACGAGGTCGACCGGGTTGCGCCACGCGTTCGCCTCCTCCATCCGCTCCGCGAACGCGAGCTGCGCTGGCAGCGACGCGAGCACCGCCTCGGCCCGCTCCCAGCCGGCCGCGTCGAGCGCCTCGAGCGCCTTGTTCACGAAGTCGAGCGTGTGGCCGCCGTCGAGGTACCGGTGGTCGGTGGCGGCTGCGAAGAGCATGTCGGCGAGCTCGGCCTGCGTGGCGCCCGCCCGCACCGCCGAGACGAGCGCGCGCTCGGCGCCCTCGGCGTCCCGCACCTCGACGAAGCCGCGGAACCAGCGCGCGAGGCGGGCCGGCTCGACCTCGTCGCCGGGGAGCGGCTGCAGCGGGAAGCGCGGCTCCATCCCGGCCGAGTCGGACGCGACGTCGGCGAGGCCGTGGTAGAGCGCGGCCGCACGGTCGTCCGGCGCGAGCCTCGGCACGAGGTTCATCAGGCAGCTCAGCGTGGTCAGGCCCCGGAACCAGCCGCCGCCGCGGCGCAGGACGCCGAAGTCGAGCCCGGCGCGGAAGGCATCGGCCCCACTCGGATCGGACTCGGCGAGGACGATCGCCGCCTTGGCGACGACGAGCGCGATGTCGCGCTCCAGCCCGACCTGCAGCCGCGCGCGCTGATGGTCGACCGGGTCGCGACGCGGCGTGACGTCGACGTAGATCTCGCCGTCGTCGACCTCGACGGGGAAGCGGCGCAGCTCGTCGGCCCACTGGTCGAAGGTGCCGCCGGTGCAGAGGTCGAAGCGCGCGTGGTGCCAGTGGCAGGTGAGGATCCCGTCGTTCACCGTCCCGCGGTGGAGCGGGAAGCCCATGTGCGGACAGCGGTTGTCGATCGCGTGCACCTCGCCGCCGTCCAGCAGCAGGCACACGGTCTGACCCTCGAGGCCGACGACCAGCCTGCCCTTCGCCTCCAGGTCCGACAGCGAGGCGGCGCGCGTGCGCTTCGAGGTGTCGACCACTGCCATCGCGAACAGCCTAGAACCTCAACTATGGTTCAAGTCAAGTGCTTTCCGACGAGCTCACGATCGGCGAGGTCTCCGTGCGCAGCGGCGTCGCCCCGTCGGCGCTCCGTTTCTACGAGCGGCGCGGCCTGATCTCCGCGAGCCGGACCGACGGCAACCAGCGCCGCTACGACCGCTCCGTCCTGCGGCGGCTCGCCTTCGTCCAGGCCGGGCGCGCGGCCGGGATCTCGCTGGAGCAGATCGGCGCCGCGCTCTCCACGCTCCCGCGCGGCCGCACTCCGGGCCGCCGCGACTGGGAGCGGCTCTCGAACCGCTGGCGCGACGACCTCGACGACCGGATCGCCGTCCTGAGCGCCCTGCGCGAGCGGCTCACGACCTGCATCGGCTGCGGCTGCCTCTCGATCGACAGGTGCGAGCTGCTGAACCCCGACGACGAGGCCGCGGCACAGGGTTCGGGCGCGCGCTACCTCACGGCCGAGGGGCCGCGCGGGTGAGCACCTCGATCGCGTCGCCCACCCACTGCCGCGCGCGGTCGACGTTCGGCCCGCTCGGGGCGAGCGCGAGCGTGTCCGCCTGCAGCTCGCTCAGCACGAGCGCGGCTCGGAACGGGTCCGGCTCGGTCAGCGTCTCCTCGATCCGCTCGGCCAGCCGCTCCGGCTGTACGGGCAGCTCCTCCACGCGGGCGGCCAGCCGCTTCGTCGTCGGCTCCCACACCCGGTTCAGCGCGTAGACGATTCGGAGCACGCGCAGGACGTCGTCGAGGAGCCGCTCGACGAGCGCCAGCCGCTCGCCCGGACGCGTGATCGTCAGCATCCCCGCGGGCGCGTAGCCGCCCCAGGTCAGCGCCGCCTCCTCGATCCGCGCAGCCGCGAGCTCCCCCGGGTAGACGCGCAGGCGCTCCTGCCAGGCCTTCAGTAGCCCGGCCGTCCGCAGGGCGACGCCGTGCACGAGCGCGTCGGCCGCCGAGGAGGCCTGGCCGCCGAGAAGCGCCGCGACCGAGGCCTCGGCGTGGTCGCGCGACCACCAGACGAGCTCGATCGGCACGCCGTCGAGGTAGCCGAAGACGCGGGAGGTCTCGGTGCCCTGGGGGCCCCAGGTGTCGAGCCCTTCGAGCCCGGCCGCGCGCGCGTGCGAGAAGCACTCGGCGAGCGGGACCCGCTCCGTCGTGACGACGAGCAGCTCGATGTCCGAGACCTCGTCGGCGACGCCGCGCGAGACGCTGCCCGTCAGCACGACCTCCTCGACCACGGGCGGAAGCGCGGCGGCGATCCGCTCCGCGAGCCGGCGCAGCTCCGGCGTGCGCTCGGTCAGGAGCCCGGGCTCGG
>DASSQK010000104.1:0-7112 GCA_035702555.1 Gaiellaceae bacterium
GGCACGTGGACGATGCGCCTTCGCACGATCGCGCGGAAGCGGGCGTCGCGGAGCGCCACGCGCGTCAGGGCCGCGAGGTCCCAGGCGCTCGAGTAGTTGTCCTCGTCGATCACGCCGCTCGGCGTCGAGAAGTGGCTGTCGTGCAGGCCCAGCGCACGGGCCTCGGCGTTCATGCGCGCGACGAACGCGTCGTGCGAGCCGGCCGTCGCGAGCGCGAGCGTCGCAGCGTCGTCGTTGCCCGAGTAGAGGAGCAGGCCGTAGAAGAGCTTCCAGGCCTTGACCCGCTCGCCTGGCCGCAAGCCCTCCTTCACCAGCGGCACGCGGGTGGCGGCCGGCGGGACGGTCACGACCGCGTTCAGCCCGAGCCCCTTCAGCGCGAGCAGCGCCGTCATGATCTTCGTCGTGGACGCGACCGGCAGCCGCCGGTGCGGGCGGTGCGACCAGAGAACCCGTCCGCTGTGGGCGTCGACGAGGATCGCCGCCCGGGCACTGACGGATCCGGTCGGCGAGCCCGCGGTTCCGCCCGCGAGCAGCAGCGGCTGCGGACGCGGCCTGGGCGAGGGTCTCCGAGCCGGCGTGGGAGTCGCGGGTGCCCCGCGCTGTGCCCGCGGCGGCGTCACGTGGGCCGAGGTATGAGCGCGCGACACGACCACCGCGACGGCCCCGGCCGCGAGCACGACCGCGACCAGCACCGCGACCCGCGCGGCTCCGCGCCGCCGCCGGCGACGGACGACCGGGGTCAGGACGCCCCTGGGAACACGCGGCTGCTCGGCCACGAGGTCGAACGTAGCACCGGCGCAGGCGTGCCCCGAGCGGCGAGACTGCGCAAGGCGTATGGGCAGGCCGTTTCTCCTCGTCCAGCTGAGCGACCCGCACATCGGGGCGACCTGGGACGGGCCCGACCCTGTAGCCGGGCTCGAGGCGGCGGTCGACGGCGTGCTCGCCCTCGGGGCGGCCCCCGACGCCGTCCTCGTCACGGGCGATCTGGCAGACCACGCGGCCGACGAGGAGTACGCGCAGGTTCGCGCGTTCCTGGCGCGCATCGACGCGCCTGCGTACGTGCTGCCCGGCAACCACGACGACCGCGACGCGCTGCATCGCCACTTCGGCGTTCCCGGAGCGGGCGGCGAGCCGGTGCAGTACGCCGTCGACCTGGGCCCGCTCCGGCTCGTCGTCCTCGACACGACGATCCCGGGCGAGGACGGCGGCGAGCTCGATGACGAACGGCTTGCCTGGCTCGAGGGCGCGCTCGAGGACGGCCCGGAGGTCCCGACCGTCGTGGCGATGCACCACCCGCCGTTCGCCATCGGAATCCAGCCCTGGGACGAGATCGCGCTCAGACCCGCGGATCGAGAACGGCTCGGGGAGGTCCTCGCACGGCATGCGCAGGTGGAGCGGGTCGTCGCGGGCCACGTTCACCGGGCCATCGCCACCGAGCTCGGCGGCCGCTCCGTGATGACGGTGCCGAGCACCTACGTGCAGGGGTTGCTCGACTTCTCGGCGACCGAGCTCGCACTGTCGGCGGATCTGCCCGGCTTCGCCGTCCACGCGCTCGTCGACGGCCGGCTCGTCTCGCACGTCCAGCCCGTGCGCGCCTGATCAGTCGATCAGCTTGCGCTCCATCGCGTAGATCGCCATCCGCCACATGAGGATCGCGAACACGACGAGCACGCCCACACGAAGGAGATCGTTCCACTCGAAGCCGTAGAGCACCGCGGCGCGCACGAGCTCGACGCACTGGTGGAGCGGGTTCAGCTCGGCGAGGATCTGAAGCCACTTGGGCAGGCCGTCGAGCGGGAAGAACGTGCCGGCGAGCAGGAAGAGCGGCGTCAGCACCGCGCTGACGACGTAGTTGAAGTTCTCGATCGCCTTCGCGTAGCCGGCGGCCATGATCCCGAAGTTCGCCCAGCCGAGGCCGGTCAGGAAGCCGATGAGCGGGACGGTCAGCATCCCCCAGCTCGGGTCGAGCCCGAAGAAGATCGCGACCACCATCGGCACGCAGCCGTAGACGCCGGCGCGCAGGGCGATCCAGATCGACTCGGCGGTGACCAGCTCCTCCGTGTCGACCGGCGCCGCGAGGATCGCGTCGTAGGTGCGCTGGAACTTGTACTTGACGAACGTGCCGAACATCGCCGCGAACGCCGACGAGAAGAGGACCGCCGTCGCCACCGTCCCCGTGCCCACGAACTCGACGTAGCTGTAGCCGTTGATCGTGCTGACGAGGGAGCCGAAGCCGAAGCCGAACGCCAGCAGGTAGATCGTCGGCTCGACGGTCGACGAGAACGTCGCGGCGCGCCAGTACGACGAGAAGTTGACGACCTCGCGGACGAGGACGCCGGTGATGGCCGACCGCTCGAGGCGTCCGATCCTCGCGGTGCGGGCCGCGGTCGCCGCCACTAGCCGATCTCCTCGCCGGTCAGGAGCACGAACACGTCCTCGAGGTTCGCCTGCCTGCGCTCGCCCTCGAAGCCGAGGCCGTTGCGCCCGTCGAGGCCGAGGATCGAGACGCTCGTCCCCGTCCGACGCGTCTTCAGGCCTGACGCGCTCGCCTCGGTCTCGACTTGCTCGAGCCGCTTGGGCGGCCCGTAGACCTCCAGCACCTCGCGCCCCGCGTGCTCGAGCACGAGGTCGGCGGGCTTGCCGCGGGCGACGCCCTCGCCGTGGGACATGATCAGCACGGTGTCCGCGAGGCGCTGGGCCTCTTCGATGTAGTGCGTGGACATGAGGATGGTCGTCCCCTCGTAGCGCAGCCGGTCGATGAGCGCCCACAGCTGCTGGCGCACCTGCGGGTCGAGCCCGACCGTCGGCTCGTCCATCAGCACGAGCCGCGGCTGATGCACCAGCGCGCGTGCGATCAGCAGCCGCCGCCGCATCCCGCCGGAGAGCTTGTCGACGCGCGTGTCGCGCCGGTCGGCGAGGTTCGCCAGCTCGAGCGAGCGCTCGATCGCGGCCTGGCGGTCATGGCGTGCGATCCGGTACAGGTGCGCGAAGACGAGCAGGTTCTGCTCGACGGTCAGCGAGACGTCGAGGTTGTCGAGCTGCGGCACCACGCCGCACTGCGCGCGGGCCTGCTTCGAGTCGCGCGGCAGGCGGAAGCCGAGCACCTCGAGCTCGCCCTCGTCGGCGATCGACTGTGCGGTCAGCATCCGCATCGTCGTCGACTTCCCGGCGCCGTTGGGGCCGAGCAGGCCGACGCAGGTTCCGATCGGAACCTCGAGGTCGAGGCCGTCGACGGCCGTGATCGGGCCGTACCGCTTGACGACTCCGCGCAGGCGGATCGCGAGCTCCCCGCTCATGTCTGCAAGCTAGAGAATCGCGCGCGGGTAGGTGCGGGCCGCGACGAGCGCGGTGGCGAGCAGGAAACCGGCGACGACGGTGAAGTCGAGCCAGAGCGCTCCGCCGGCCGAGATACCGAGCAGCAGGTCGCGCATCCCGTGCACTTCGTAGCTGAGCGGGTTCGCATGCGCCACGACCTGGAGCCAGCCGGGCATGATCGAGAGCGGGTAGAGCGCGCTGGAGGCGAAGAAGAGCGGCATCACGACGAGCTGGCCGATCCCCATGAAGCGCTCGCGCGTCCGGACGAGCGCCGCGAGGATCATCGACAGGCAGGCGAACGCGCCGGTGCCGAGCAGCAGCAGGACGACCGCGCCGACGACGCGCGGCACGCTCCAGCGGATCGCGATTCCGGCGACCGCGATCACGCACAGCAGGACGACCGCCTGGGCGAGCGCGCGCACGGCGGCGCCGGCGGCCTTGCCGAGCACGATCCCGAGGCGCGGCAGCGGCGTCGCGAGCAGCCGCTGCAGCTGGCCGACGTCGCGCTCCCAGATCACGCCGAGGCCGAAGAAGATCGCCACGAAGAGCGCCGCCTGCGCCATCACGCCGGGCGCGAGGTAGGCGCGGTAGTCGTCCGATCCGCCGGCGAGGGCCTGGTTGTGGCGCAGCGCCGTGCCGAAGACGAACAGCCAGAGGAGCGGCTGAACCGAGCGGGTGAAGATGTCGAGGTGGTCGTGCCGGAGCTTGCGCAGCTCGGCCCAGCCCATCGCGAGCGTGCCGTCGCGCAGGCGCGCGGCGCGCACCGGGAGCAGCCTCAGCGCCGACTCAAGCGAGCCGGCGCGAGCGTCTGCGGCTCGCGCGGACATCCCTGAAGCTCCCCCCTTCCTCGAGCCTGCCGCCGGTGACCTTCGTGAAGACGTCCTCCAGCGCCGGGACGCCGAAGCGCCGACGGAGCTCGCCCGGCGAGCCGATCGCGGCGATCGCGCCGCGGTCCATGATCGCGATGCGCTCGCACTGACGCTCCGCCTCCTCCATCTGGTGCGTGGTGACGACGATCGTCGTGCCGGCCTCCTCCCGCAGCAGCTCCAGCCGCTCCCAGACGAGGCGGCGGGCCGTCGGGTCGAGCCCGACCGTGGGCTCGTCGAGGAACAGCACCGCCGGGTGCTTGAGGAGCGCCGTCGCGATCTCGAGCCGGCGCAGCATCCCGCCCGACAGCGTCCGGCCGAGCCGGTCGAGGAACGACGCGAGCTGCATCGCCTCGACGGCCGCCTCGATCCGCGCGCGGCGGTCGCGCCTCGGCACCCCCGTCGCGCGGCCGTAGAACTCGAGGTTCTCGTAGGCGGTGAGCGCGCCGTCGATCGAGATCGCCTGCGGCACGTAGCCGATCGCCTGGCGGACGGCGAGGCCGTCGCGGACGACGTCGTGGCCCGCGACGAAGGCGGTTCCGCGCGCGGGGCGCAGCAGCGTGGTCAGGACGCGGATCGTCGTCGTCTTGCCCGCGCCGTTCGGGCCGAGGAGGCCAAACGCCTCGCCGGCCGCGACCTCGAACGAGATCCCCGCGACCGCCTCGACCGCGCCGAAGCGCACGACGAGGTCGTCGACGAGGACGACGCGCTCGGCGCGCTCCTCCGCGCGCGCGAGCGCGCTCACCGACCCACCAGCGCCTCGCTGCGGGCGCGAAGGACCAGCGCCGCCTTCGCGGTCAGGTTGACCAGCTGCTCGCGCTCCTCCGGGTCGAGCGCGTCGAGCACGTCGCAGTAGAAGAGCAGCCGCTGCTCCGCGACCCCGCGCATCAGGCCCCGTCCCTCGTCGGTGAGGTCGACGAGCGTCGCGCGCCGGTCGCCCTCGGCGCCTCGGCGCTCGGCGACGCCGAGCTCCTCGAGCCGGTCGACCATCCGGGTCGCGGTCGTGTCGTCGACCCCGACGCGCTCGGCCAGCTCGCCGATTCGCAGCCCGCCGCTCTCGCCGATCAGCGCCAGGGCGCGCACCTTGCTCGGCGTCAGCTTCGCGCCGAGCTCGGGGTGGAGCGACGCGTGGAGCCGGCGGCTCGCGAGGATCGTGCCGAGCTCGCGCCAGCACGTGGCGAGCTCGGCGGCCAGCGGCTTCAGCTCCTGACGTGTCATACCTGCACAATACAGAAGCTGCTTAATGCAGAGACGCGTTAGCGGCCCATTAGATCCTTACAGGAGCCTTACCCGCTCCATGGACCCCGGAGCGATCATCCAAAGGTGAGGACGTTCGCCTTCATCGCGCTGGTTGCGGCGACGGCGGCGAGCGCGCTCCTCGCCTCCACGGCGACCGCGTCCCCGACCGTTCGCTTCGGCGTCCAGGACGGCGCCTACCTCTCCGCAGGCCCGCAGCTGGAGACGCGCCTCGGAACGCTCGACCAGCTGGGCGCCAGGCTCGTGCGCTACATGGTCAACTGGCGGCAGATCGCGCCCCGCAAGCCGCGGCAGCCCGGGAGCCCGGGCGACCCCGCCTACGACTGGAGCAGCACCGACGCCGTGCTCGGCGCGCTGCACGCGCACGGGATCCAGGTGCTCGCGACGCTCTACCGCACGCCGACCTGGGCGAGCGCCCGCCGCCGTCCGCGCGACGTGCCCGCGAGCGGCTCGTCGCTGGCGGCGTTCGCGAGCGCGGTGGCGCGGCGCTACCCGTGGCTGCGGCTGTGGGAGATCTGGAACGAGCCCAACCTGAGCACCTTCCTCGTCCCGGTCTCGCCGCGCCTCTACGTGCGGCGGATCCTGAACCCGACCTACGTCGCGCTGCACGCCCTCAACCCGGCGAACCGCGTCGCGGGCGGGGCAACCTCGCCGATCGGCACGGCGACCGGCCTCTCGCCCGTCGCCTTCATGCGCGGGATGCGCGCGGCGCACGCGCGGATGGACGCCTACTCGCACCACCCGTACCCGGTCACGCGCGGGGAGCGGCCGACCGGCTTCGCGCGCGGCGTCTGCCGCTACTGCAAGGGCGTGCTCACGCTCGCGAACCTGCCGGCGCTCGTGCGCGAGGTGAAGCGGGACTTCGGCCGCAAGCGGATCTGGCTGACGGAGTACGGCTACCAGACCAACCCGCCCGACCGCTTCGGGGTCTCGTGGGGGCTGCAGGCGCAGTACGTCGCCGAGGCGGCGCTGCGGGTCCAGAGCTCGCCGCTCGTCGACATGCTGATCCAGTTCATGGTCGAGGACGAGCCGCAGCTGAGCGGCTGGCAGAGCGGCCTCATCACCTCGAGCGGGATCCTGAAGCCGTCGTTCAACTCCTTCCGGCTGCCGATCGCCGAAGCCGGGCGCCGCGGCCGCCGCACCACGATCTGGGGCCAGGTGCGCCCGGGCTCGGGGCGGAGGCAGTACGTCCTGGAGCGGCGCCTGGAGGGGCAGTGGATCCCGGTTGGCCGGCCGGCGCTCACGGACGGGGGCGGCTCGTACCGGCGGATCGTCTACGCGCCGCGCGGAGCGCGCTACCGCGTCGCGTGGCTGCCCTCGAACACGGCCAGCCGGGCGATCACCGTCCGCTAGCGCTCGTAGAGGCCCGGCACGACCTCACGCCAGCCCGCGCCGGGAAGCGGCTCGCCGCGGTCGCGAACGGGGACGGCGACGAGCACGTCTCCGCCCCGGTGGAAGGCGCACACGCCCTCGCCGAGGTCGACCGGCTCGTAGCCCGCCGCGAACGACCCGGGGCGGCGCGCCCGCAGCTCTAGTGCCTCGCGCGTGAGCACGAGCTTCGGCTCGGAGCGGTTGCGAAGCGCGCGGATGCGCAGGTCCCAGTCGACCGGCCGGCGGTTGTCCGGGTCGACCAGTGCGAGCGTCTCGAGCTCGTCCCCCCCGTAGACGTCGGGC
>DASSQK010000105.1:0-5737 GCA_035702555.1 Gaiellaceae bacterium
GCCTCGTAGTTCGGGAACGAGGGCCGGTCGCGGCGCCACGACGAGACGATCGAGTCCACCAGCGACCACTGCTCCTCGACCTCGTCCGCGCGCGTGAACATCCGCGCGTCGCCGAGCAGGCAGTCGAGCAGCAGCCGCTCGTAGGCCTCCGGGATGCCGACGCGGAAGGCGCCGCCGTAGAGGAAGTCCATGTGCACGGTGCGCAGCGTCATGCCCTGCCCCGGCACCTTGGCGGCGAACTCGAGCGAGACGCCCTCGTCGGGCTGGATGTGGCAGACGAGCACGTTCGGGCGCAGGCTCTCCTCGGTGACCTCGAACGGCGGGTGCGGCGCGCGCTTGAACTCGATCGCGATCGTCGTCTCGCGGCGCGCGAGCCGCTTGCCCGCGCGGACGTAGAACGGCGTGTCCGCCCAGCGCCAGTTGTCGACGAACAGCTTCGCGGCGACGTAGGTCTCCGTCATCGAGTCCGGCGCGACGCCCTCCTCCTCGCGGTAGCCCGGGACCTCCTGGCCCTCGACGTACCCGCGGCCGTACTGGCCGCGCACGATGTGCTTCGGGCCGGGGGTGTGAACCGCGCGCAGCACCTTCACCTTCTCGTTACGGACGGAGTCGGCGTCGAAGTCGATCGGCGGCTCCATCGCGGTCAGCGCGACGAGCTGCAGCAGGTGGTTCTGGAAGACATCCCGGATCGCGCCCGCCTGCTCGTAGAACGCGGAGCGGCCCTCGATCCCGATCGTCTCGGCGACGGTGATCTGGACGTGGTCGACGAACTGGCGATTCCAGATCGGCTCGAAGATGCCGTTCGCGAAGCGGAGCGCCAGCAGGTTCTGGACGGTCTCCTTGCCGAGGTAGTGGTCGATACGGAAGATCTCGCTCTCGGCGAAGGAGCCGCCGATCTGCTCGTTCAGCTCCCGTGCGGTCGCGAGGTCGCGGCCGAACGGCTTCTCCACGATCACGCGCGTCCAGCCCTGCGTGGAGCGGTGCTCGCCGATCTCGCGTACGAGGGTCGAGATCGTGTTCGGCGGAACCGCGAGGTAGTAGACGCGGTTCCCGGCGGTCCCGCGCCGGTCGTCGAGGTCGTTGAGGGCCGTCACGACGCGGTTCTGGCCCTCCTCGTCGGCGAAGTCGGTCGCGACGTAGCGCATCCCCTCGGCGAGCCAGTCCCAGACGTCGTCGCGGAAGTCGTCGCGGCCGAACTCCTGCACGGCGCGCTTCATCCGCTCGCGGAACTCGTCGTCGCTCTCCTCGGTGCGCGCGACGCCGACCACGCCGAATCGGCTCGGCAGCAGCCGCCGCAGGGCGAGCGAGTAGAGGGCCGGGAAGAGCTTGCGCCGCGTCAGGTCGCCGGAAGCGCCGAAGATGACGAGCGCGCAGGGTTCGGGCGTCCGCTGCAGCTGCAGCCCCTCGAGCAGCGGGTTCTCGAGCTGCGGCTGGGCGGTCTCGGTCATTGCTCCGGGCTCTTCTCCAGGTGGCCGCCGAACGCCTTGCGCATCGCCGAGAGGACGCGGTTGCCCCAGTCGGCCTCGCCGCGGGAGGCGAAGCGGTCGAACAGCGAGGCCGCGAGCACCGGGGCGGGGACGCCCGTCTCGACCGCGGCCTGCACCGTCCAACGGCCCTCGCCCGAGTCGCTCACGCGGCCGGCGTAGTCGTCCAGGTTCGGTGACTCGTGCAGCGCCTGGGCGGTCAGGTCGAGCAGCCACGAGGCGACGACCGAGCCGCGGCGCCAGAGCTCGCTGATCGCGGCCACGTCGAGCTCGTACTTGTAGTGGTCGGGGTCGCGCAGCGGCGTCGTCTCCGCGTCGGTCTCCTGCACGTGCAGGCCGATGTTCGCGTGCTTGAGCACGTTGAAGCCCTCGGCGTAGGCCTGCATCAGGCCGTACTCGATCCCGTTGTGCACCATCTTCACGAAGTGGCCCGCTCCGGGCGGGCCGCAGTGGAGCCAGCCCTCCTCCTCGGGCGCCGGGTCGCCGTCGCGGCCGGGCGTGCGGCCCGCCGCGTCCATCCCGGGTGCGAGCGCCTCGAAGACAGGCCGGAGGCGCCCGACCGCCTCGTCGTCGCCGCCCACCATCAGGCAGAAGCCGCGCCGCAGGCCGAAGACCCCGCCGCTGACGCCGACGTCGACGTAGTGCAGGCCGCGCTCGGCCAGCTCGCGGGAGCGGCGCAGGTCGTCGATGTAGTACGAGTTGCCGCCGTCGACGATCGTGTCGCCGTCCTCGAGCAGCGGCGCGAGCTCCGAGACGATCGAGTCGACGATCCCGGCCGGCACCATCAGCCAGACCGAGCGCGGCGCGTCGAGCTGCTGCACGAGCTCCTCCAGCGAGGAGGCGGTCGAGTCGACGTTCGGGTCGAACGTCTTCATTTCGTGGCCCGCCGACTCGAGGCGCTTCGTCATGTTCGCGCCCATCCGGCCGAGGCCCACCATCCCGAGCTGCATCTAGAGGTCCTCCAGGCGCACGCGGACGATGCGGCGGCCCCGCTCCTCGAGCGACGCGAGGTCGCCGGCCGCCTGCGCGTGGACGAAGCGGCGGAAGCCGAAGTCGCGGCCCGGGATCGGCAGCTCGTCGCCCGCGTCGTCGACGACCTGGACGAACCGGCCCGTGTTCGGGCCGCCCTTGTGCAGCTGCCCGGTCGAGTGCAGGTAGCGCGGCCCGAGGCCGTGCGTGACGACGCAGCCGGTCTCGGCGCGGGCGCGCTCGATCAGCGGCGCGAGCTCGTCCTCGCGGGCCGGGTCGACGAACGCCTGGATCGCGACGTAGTCGCCCGGGCGCGCCCCGGCGAAGAGCTCATCCAGCGACCCGCGCGGCTCCACGTCGGGCTCGCCGCCGGCCGCGAGCACCTCGTTCGTCTTGTCCTTCGCCGCCTGGACGTTCGGCTGGTCGAACGGGTTGATGCCGAGGATCGACCCGGCCACCGCGGTGGCGAACTCCCAGCGGTAGAACTCCTGGCCGAGCTCGTACGGGCCCGAAAGCCGCACCTCGGGCGCCTGGCGGTCGACCCCGTCGGGCGGCTCCCCCGGCGCGGGGATGAGGCCCTTGCCGTCCTTGCCGGTCGACTCGGCGAGCAGCTGCTCGGCCCAGAGGCCGAAGCCGCCGGGGTTCGGGTTGATCGTCACCTTGTCGCGGCCCTCGTCCCAGGCGTTGCCGAGCTCCAGCCCGAGGTCGAGTCCGGGGTTGCCGTCCTCGCCGTGACACGCCTCGACGACCTCGTCGACGCGGTCGAGCAGCCGCTCCAGGTCGACGCCCATCAGCGCGGCCGGAACCATCCCGAAGACCGACAGCGCCGAGTAGCGCCCACCGATCGACGGCTCGCCGTCGAAGCTCCTCCGGAACCCGCGCTCGCGCGCGACCCGCTCGAGCTCCGAGCCCGGGTCGGTGACGGCGACGAAGAGCTCGCCCCGTTTGCCCGTCTGCTCCCAGAACCAGTCGAGGTGGCAGCGCGTCTCGAGCGTCGTGCCGGACTTCGAGGCGACGAGGAAGACCGTCGCGTCGAGGTCGAGGCGCTCGGTGAGCCGGCGGATCGCCGCGGGGTGCGTGGTGTCGAGGACGTGGAAGGCGTCGGCGCCGAACGTCCGCCTGAGCACCTCGGGGGCGAGGCTCGAGCCGCCCATGCCGAGCAGCACGAAGGTGTCGATCTGGCCGGGCGCGGCGACGTCCTCGACGAACCGCAGCAGGTCGTCGAGGCGGCTGCGCATCCGCATCGGCTCGTCGAGCCAGCCCAGCCACTTCGCCTCGTCCCCGCCCGTCCAGACGGTCGGGTCGCGCTCCCAGATCCGGGCGACGAGCTCGGCCGGGGCGATGGTGCTCATGCGTGCTCCCGCAGGAACGGCAGCACGAGCTCGTCGAACTCGCGAGGCCGCTCCAGGCTCGGCACGTGCGCGGTCGCCTCGATCCGCTCGAGGCTCGCGCCCGGGATCTCGCGCGCGAGCCGCTCCGCGATCGCGTGCATGTCGGGCTGATCCTCGTCGCCGACCAGGACGAGCGTCGGCGCGCCGACCTCGCCGAGCTTCTGCGCGAGATCGTCGACGAGCAGCTCCTCCTCGTCCTCCTCGATCCCGTCCGCGAGCTCGTACGCGCGGCGCTGCATCTCCCCGACACGCGCGCGCATCTCCGGGTCGACGTCCTCCGGCCGGCGGCGCGGGCCGTCCACCCAGGTGCGCAGGGTCGACTCGACCGCGCCGTCGAGGTCGCCGGCCTCGAACGCGGCGCCCTCCTCGGCCCACGCGTCGCGCAGCTCCTGCGACCACTCGTGGCCGGGAAAGCCCGGGGCGACGAGGACGAGCGCCGACACCAGCTCGGGCCGCGCGAGGGCGACCTCGAGGGCGACGCGGCCGCCGAGCGAGACGCCGAGGAGCGCCGCCCGCTCGAGCCCGTGCGAGTCGATCGCCTCGATCAGGTCGCGCGCGTGCGCGAACGGCCCCGGCTCGAGCGGCGAGTTGCCGAACCCGCGCAGGTCGACGCGCAGCAGGCGGAACTCGCCCGACCACTCCCGCCACTCGCGGTCCCACATCCGGCTGTCGCAGATGCCCTCGTGCACGAGCACGACCGCCGGCCCTTCGCCGGCGACCTCTGCGGACAGCGCCACGCCGAACGCCTCAGGCGGAGACGAGCTCGCCGCGCTTGGCCGTGACGCCGTCGAGCAGCTCGCGGAACGAGTCGGCGAACTTGTCGACGCCCTCGCGCTCGAGCGTCGCCACGACGTCGTCGTAGTCGACCCCCGCCTCCGCGATCCGGTCGAAGACGCGCTGCGCCTCGTCGAGGTCGCGCTCCAGCGTCAGGGCCACCTCGCCGTGATCCTGGAACGCCTGGATCGTCTCCTCGGGCATCGTGTTCACGGTCTCCGGCCCGATCAGCTCCTCGACGTAGAGCACGTCGCGGTAGTCCGGGTTCTTGGTCGAGGTCGAGGCCCAGAGGCAGCGCTGGGTGCGGGCGCCCTTCGCGTGCAGCGCCGCCCAGCGCTCACCCGAGAACAGCTCCTTGTAACGCGCGTACGCGAGCTTCGCGTTGGCGACCGCGAGCTTGCCCTTCAGGTCCTCCGGCGCGCCGACCTCGCCGAGCCGCCGATCGGCCTCGGTGTCGACGCGGGAGACGAAGAAGCTCGCGACCGACGCGACCGGCGTCGGGTCGCCGCCGGCCTCGACGAACCGCTCGAGCCCGCGGAGGTACGCCTCGACGACCTCGGCGTACCGCTGCAGCGAGAAGATCAGCGTCACGTTGATGTTGCGCCCGCGCGCGATCATCTCCTCGATCGCCGGGAGCCCCGCCGCGGTGGCCGGGATCTTGACGAAGCAGTTCGGCCGGTCGACGAGGTCGTGCAGCCGCTGCGCCTCCGCGGTCGTCGCCTCGGTGTCGAAGGCGAGGTTCGGGTCGACCTCGATCGAGACGTAGCCGTCCTGGCCGGCGCCGCCGTCCCACACCGGGCGGAGCAGGTCGCAGGCGTTCTGGACGTCCTGGACGGCGAGGCGCAGGAACACCTCTTTCGGATCGTCCTCCTCGCCCAGCACCTCGCGGAACTGGTCGTCGTAGGCGTCGCCCTCGGCGATCGCCTTCTGGAAGATCGTCGGGTTCGACGTGACGCCGACGACGGCGTCCTCCTCCATCATCCGCGCGAGCTCTCCGCTCCGCAGCAGGTGGCGGGAGAGAAAGTCGATCCAGACGCTCTGTCCGAGCTCTGAGAGTGCGTGCAGTCGTGACTTAGCCATAGGTGGTTTCCCTTTCCATCTGCTCGATCTTCTCAAGCC
>DASSQK010000106.1:0-4431 GCA_035702555.1 Gaiellaceae bacterium
CGGCCGAAGCCGCGCGAGCTCGACATGCTGATCTCGGTCGGGGAGCGGATCTCCTGCGCGCTCGCTGCGATGGCGATCCACGACCTCGGCGCCGAGGCGATCTCGCTCACCGGGTCGCAGGCCGGGATCGTGACGGACACCGTTCACGGGCGTGCAAAGATTGTCGACGTCCGGGCGCGCCGCATCCACGAGGCGCTCGACCAGGACAGGATCGTCCTCGTCGCGGGCTTCCAGGGCGTCTCGACCGACTTCGACATCACGACCCTCGGCCGCGGCGGCTCGGACACGACGGCGGTCGCCCTGGCCGCGGCGCTGGGCGCGCGCGTCTGCGAGATCTACACCGACGTCGAGGGCGTCTTCACCGCTGACCCCCGGCTCGTCCCCGACGCGCGCAAGCTGCACGCGGTCAGCTTCGAGGAGATGCTCGAGCTGGCGGCGTCGGGGGCGAAGGTGCTGCAGGTACGCTCGGTCGAGATCGCCCGCAGCCACGACATCAAGCTGCACGTCCGCCCGTCGTTCTCGCGGGCGGACGGAACCTGGGTCCGGGAGGAGGACGATCGGATGCTCGAGAAGGCGCTCATCTCCGGGGTCACGCACACGCGCGAGGAGACGCTCTACCGCGTCTCCGGCACGACGGCGTCGCGGCTGTTCTCCGCGCTCGCGGACGCGGGCGTGAACGTGGACACGATCGTCCAGACCGGGCCGGAGATCGTCTTCTCCGCGCCCGCCGACGACCGCGACGCGGCGAGCGACGTGCTCGACGGGCTCGTGGTCGAGTGGAGCGCGCGCGACGACCTGGGCAAGGTCAGCGTGATCGGGGCCGGGATGAAGAGCCATCCCGGCGTCGCCGCGAAGGCGTTCGAGACGCTCGCGGGCGCGGGGATCGAGCCCGAGGTGGTGACGACCTCGCCGATCAAGATCGCCTGCCACGTCCGCACCGACCAGGTCGACGAGGCCGTGGTGGTGCTGCACCGCGCGTTCGAGCTCGACGCGCCCGAGGCCGAGCGGCGCCATGCCTAGGGTCGGAGTCGTCGGCGCGACGGGCGCCGTGGGACGGGTCGTGGTCGACCTGCTCGCCGAGCGCGGTTTCGACGACGTGCGCCTGTTCGCCTCGGCGCGCTCCGCCGGGAGCACGATCGGCGGGCGCGTCGTCGAGGAGGCGACACCCGAGGCGCTCGCGGCCGGAGACCTCGACGTCTGCCTCTTCTCCGTCGGCACCGGCGCGAGCCGGGAGCTCGTCCCGCACGCCGTTCGCGGCGGGGCGGTCTGCGTCGACAAGTCGGCGGCGTTCCGTCTGGAGCACGGCGTTCCGCTCGTCGTGCCGGAGGTGAACGGCGAGCGTGCGCGCGACCACGACGGGGTGCTCGCGAACCCGAACTGCTGCGCGATCCCGCTGACGCTCGTGCTCAAGCCGCTTCACGACGCGGCAGGCCTGCGCGCCGTGCGCGTCGCGACCTATCAGTCCGCCTCGGGGAAGGGCGCGCAGCGACTGCAGCAGCTGCTCGACGAGGCGCCGGCCGAGCACGACCTCACCGCCGACTGGGACTTCGACGGCGAGGAGTTCGACGAGGAGGTCAAGCTGCGCGAGGAGACGCGCAAGATCCTCGAGCTGCCGGAGCTTCCGACCAGCGCGACCTGCGTCCGCGTCCCGGTACCGGTCGGCCATGCCGAGTCGGTCTGGGTCGAGACGGAGGAGCCACTCGACCCGGCGCGGGCGCGAGAGCTGCTCGCCGCCGCACCCTCGGTGCGCGTCGACGATTTCCCGTCTCCGCGCGAGGCCGTCGGGGGCGACGAGGCGCTCGTCGGCCGCGTCCGCCGCGATCCCGCCGCCGAGAACGGGCTCTCGCTCTTCGTCGCGTGCGACAACCTGCGCAAGGGCGCGGCACTGAACGGCATCCAGATCGCCGAGCTCGCGCTTGCCCAGCGCGCCGTGGCGGCCTGAAAGAGCGGACTCCGCTCGAACCTCAAGCAGCAGGCGTGACGAGCCGATATCTGGGCCAATGCGGCCCGCACGTCTCGACCACACCTTTTTCGAGAACGAGCCTCGCTCGCACCTCGGCGCGCTCCTCCTGCGCAAGGGGCTGCTCACGAACGAGGAGCTCGATCGGGCCCTCGAGGAGAAGCAGCAAGGAGAGCTCCTGGGCGAGGCGCTCGTCCGGCTGCGCATCTGCTTCGAGGACGACATCGCGCGCGTGCTGGCCGAGCAGGCGAACGTCGAGTTCGTCGACATCGGCATCACCTCGGTCGACCTGCGCGCGGTCGGGCTCCTGTCCGGTGCGCAGGCCGAGGAGCTGCGCGCAATCCCGATCCGCATTCACACGGACGGCACGGTCTCGGTCGCCGTCGCCGACCCCAGCGACGAGTCGCTCCGCCCGAAGCTGAAGCTCGCCATGGGCGGCTACGACCTCCGGCTCTTCGTGACGACGCCCTCCGCCCTCCGCGCGGCCTGGGCGGCCTCGTACCCGCGCGCCTAGGGCCGGCGCGGGACCGGCGCGGGCTCCGGCAGCAGCGCTTCCCGCAGCGCCCGCAGCACCCGCGCGCGCCTGCCCTCGTCGAGCACGGGGACCAGCCCTCCCAGCTCGAGCCGCGCCAGCCCGACGGGGCCGGCCGTGCGCACGATGCGAAAGCCGAAGTCCGTCAGGAAGTCGTCCGGGAAGACCGTGCGGTGGACGAGGAAGCGCTCGTGGTCGGACTCGCGCTCCGGGTAGTGGTAGGCGAACGCCTCGAGCGCGGCGGCCCCTCTGTCCCTCGCCTCACCGATCGCAGCGAGGAAGAGCGACTGCAGCACCCACGGGCTCGTGCGGTCGACGAGGTACGCGCACGTCACGAGCACCGCGTCGTCGGACGGCGGCCCGGCCGGCATCTCCGCCGCCCGGGGGAACACCCCCGTCGGCCCGTACTGCATCGATCCGAGCGCGCGGCCGTCGTCGTCGTAGTAGATCGTCCCCCAGGCGCCGAACTCGAGCTCGGTCTTCTCGATCCAGCGCTGCTTGTCCCGCTCGCGGCCGCCGGTGCGCGACTGCCACCAGACGCAGCCGTGGCAGACGGTCGGCGCCGTCTCGAGCGTCGCGCCGGTCAACCCCGCGAGTCGGATACTCACGGCGCCGCGATCTCGTCGACGACGACGTCCACGGTTCGAGGCCTCGCGCCCGCCATCCGCTCGAGGTAGTCGGCGACGCGGCGCTGCACCTCCCGGCCGACCTCCCGGGCCGGCGCGCCCCAGGCGAGCTCGACGTGCAGCTCCACGACGGCGGCGTCATCGCCGCTGATGCGCACGGCACCCTGCCTCGGCAGGCGGCCCTCGACCAGCCCCGCGACGCCCTCGACCTCGCGGGCCGCGTCGGCGGCGTAGCTGGCGAGCACCTCCGTTGCGACGCTCGCGCTGCCCTCCATCAGCCGGATTCTAGGATCAGTTCCGTCGCCTCCGGCCTGGCGAGGAAGCGAAAGGGCACGAAGGTCGTGCCGAGCCCTGCGGAGAGGTGCAGGGTCGCGGCGGGCCGGCGGTAGAGGCCCTGGATGTACGTCCAGCGGATGTGCGCCAGCCGGAGACGGCCGCCCGGCCACGGGACGCAGATCTGTCCCGCGTGCAGGTGGCCCGAGAGCACGAGGTCGAAGACGCCCTCCGGGATCCGGTCGATCACGCTCGGGTAGTGGCAGAGCAGGATCCGCAGGTCGGCGTCCGGGTCGGCGAATCGCTCGGGCAGCGCGAGGCGGCGGCGGTACGAGCGGGGATCGACGCCGACGACCTGCACGCGCTTGCCGCGCAGCTCGATCGTCCGCGCCTCGTCGGCGAGCAGCGTCGCCGGCTCGAGGTCGACGAGCCCGGCCGGGTGTGAGAACGGGTCGCGCGTGTGCGCGTAATCGTGGTTGCCGAGCACCGCGAAGCAGCGCGGGAGGCGGGAGACCAGCTCGCGCAGCCGCCCCTCGGCGCTCGGGCGCGAGAGCAGGTCGCCGGTGATCAGCGTCAGGTCGGGCTGCCGCTCCTCGACCCACTCGATCGCGCGCTCGACGGCAGCCTCGCCCCGGGACGGCACCCCGAGATGGAAGTCGGAGAGGTGCGCGACCCGCAGGCCGTCGAGCTCCGGCACCAGCCCCGGCAGCGGGCACGGGAGTGCCTGGAGCCGCACCCAGCCGGCCTCGAAGTGGCCCCACGCCAGACCGGCCGCGGCCGCTGCGGCGCCGACCCGGATGACCCGCAACTCAGACTTCCAGCTTCGAGACGACCGGGTCGACCGAGACGACGTGGCGCTTGAACTTCAGCTCGGACTCCTCGAGCCCGGCAGCGACGCCGATCAGCTGCGAGAGGTGGAGGATCGGCATCCGGAAGTCCTTGCCCGTCGCCTTGCGCAGCTTGGACTGCCATGCGTCGAGCGAGAGGTGGCAGAGGGGGCACGGCGTCACGATCGCGTCCGCGCCGGCCTCGCTCGCCTG
>DASSQK010000107.1:0-5314 GCA_035702555.1 Gaiellaceae bacterium
TGAAGGAGTAGGGCCCGGCGGACGGGTACGCGCCGGTCACCTCGCGTCCCAGCGGCAGGCGCGCCGAGGTCGCCTGGAAGAACGGCATCGCGAGCAGCGTCGGCAGCGCGCCGTAGGGCCTCGTCAGCCGGATGGTCAGCCGGGCCCCCTTCGCGGTCACGCCGCGGACGTGCTGCGAACGGCCGCTGTTCACCGCCGCCGCGCCGACAATGTTCGCGCCGTTCACGTCCGTGATGAACGGGGCGGCCGGAGAGGCGAGATCGTGGTTCGCGGCCCGGTCGATGGCGTACCTGAAGCTCGCCGCCGTGACCGGCAGTCCGTCGCTGAAGCGGAAGCCCTTGCGGACGAAGAACGTCCACGTCCTCCCGTCCCGCGACACCGTGTACCGCGACGCGACCTCCGGGACGAGGCGCGTCCCTGCCTGCCCCGGGCGATCCGGGTAGTTGAAGAGCTTCGCGGCGGTCGCGTACTCGAGCCACCAGGCCGTCGAGACGTAGGCGAGCTGCGGGTCGATCTGCACGGACGCGCCGACCGAGGCGTCGCGGAAGATCCCGCCCTGCCTGAAGCCGAAGCCCGCGCTCGCCAGCTGCGCCACGACCAGCAGCGCGCCGCCGAGAGCGAGCATCCCCATCGAAAGCCCGACTCGCCGCATGTGCCGATTTAGACGAACTGCGGCAGGCGCGGGTTAGCGCTCAGAGCTCGTCGTCGGAGCCGAGCGACTCGCCGATCCGCTCGGCGAGCGCCTCCGCGCTGAGCGTGGGCTCGTCTCCCTCGACGCGGAGCTCCTCGACGGTGACATCGCTCGAGGTGTAGACCTCGGCACGAGGGATGATCCGGGTCGGGCGGTTCTTGTCCCAGACCCAGACGTCCTCCATCTTCAGATGGAAGAACGGGTAGCTGGGCTGCGGCACGTACTGGAGGTCGAGCTTGTTGCAGAGGTACGTCGCGTCCTGGGTCAGCACGCAGTACCGGAAGAGCGCGAAGACCGCCGAGTACTCCTTCTTGAGCGCGAGCTCGAGCTCGGCCTCGAACTCGTCGAGCTCGTCGAGGTTGGACATGCGGCCATCATAGCCCTGCCAGCAGGGTCTGGACCGACCCCCGCCCGGGGATCTCGAGGGCCGGATCCAGCTCGGCCAGCGGCTCCAGCGCGAAGCGCCGTTCGTGCAGCCGGGGATGCGGGATCTGGAGCCCCGGCTCGGCGATCACCTCGTCGCCGTGGAGGAGCAAATCGAGGTCGATCGTGCGCGGCCCGAAGCGCGGCCCGGCGCCGCGGACGCGGCCGATCCGGCGCTCGATCGCCAGCAGGCGCTCGAGCAGCTCGCGGGCCTCGAGCGACGTCTGCAGCTCGGCCGCGCCGTTGAGGAAGCGCGGCTGGTCCTCGTAGCCGACGGGGTCGGTCTCGCGCAATGTCGAGACGGCGACCACCTCCACCCCGTCCTCGGCGGCCAGCAGCTCGAGCGCGCGCGTGATCTGGGCCCGCGGGTCCTCAAGATTTCCGCCGAGGCCGACGAAGCTTCTGGTCATGCCGCGATTGTCCGTCATCGCCGGTCGGTCGCAGCTACCGTTCCGAACCGTGCGCCGAGCTGCGCTGATCGGGGTCCTCGCTCTCTGCTGCTGCTCTCCCGCCGCCGGGGCCGTGCTCGCGCACCCGGGCGCGCCGGTTCTGGCCGGGTCGAGGTCGTTCGCCCGGCTGCAGGCGTACCCGCGGACGCTGGTCGAGCTCGACCACGGCCGCGCCGCGCTCGCGGCGCCGGTCCTCCGGCGCGCCGGCGGACGCGAGCTCGACCCGACGCTCGCCGTCTGGCGGCTGCCGAGCTGGGAGGCCCAGCGCGTGCTCCCGAAGCTGAGCCGCCGCGGCCTCGTGCGTTCGGTCACGCCGGACGTACCCGTCGGCACCGGACCGGGTAACGCCGCGGGGTTCTTCAGCCAGTTCACCGACCCGCTCTCAGGGACGCAGTGGTGGCCCTCCCACGTCGGAGCGGCCTCGTTCACGGGGCCGGGGCCGGGCGTGCCGCTGACGATGATCGACTCCGGCGTCGACCTCGCGCACGAGGAGTTCACCGGCCGCCCGAACACCGTCGCGCTCAACCGCCAGACGCTCGATGCCGGGGACGGCGGTCCGCACGGCACCGCTACGGCGTCCGTCGCGGCAGCGCCGCTCAACGGCAAGGGAATCGTCGGGATCTACCCGCAGGCGAAGCTGCAGGTGTACGACGCGAGCCTCGCCGGAGAGCTCACCGTCGGCGGCGAGATCGCCGGGCTCGCGGCCGCCCACCGCACGGGCCGCGGCGTGGTCAACCTCAGCCTCGGCGGCGACCGTTACGGCGTCGAGGAGCGCGCGATCCTGAACGCCTTCGGCGCGGGGCTGCTGATCGTCGCCGCGGCCGGGAACGAACGTGACCGGGGAAGCCCGCTCTCGTATCCGGCCAGCTACGCGCACGTCCTCACCGTCGGCGCCACCGACGAGGGCGACCGCGTGACGGACTTCTCCAGCATCTCGCCGTTCATGGACCTCGCCGCGCCGGGCCAGGACATCCCCGTGGCGGTCCCGACGATCTTCAATCCCACCGGCTACGACAGCGAGGACGGGACGAGCTTCTCCGCGCCGCTGGTCTCGGGCGCCGCGGCCGCGGTCTGGACGCAGCGGCCCACGCTGACGAACACGCAGCTCTTCGAGGTCATGCGCCGCTCCGCGCGCGACGTCGGCAAGCGCGGCTGGGACGCCAACACCGGCTACGGGATCCTGAACGTGGCCGCGGCGCTGACGCGCAAGCCGCCCCCGGCCGACCCGGAGGAGCCGAACGAGGATGTCTACCTCGTCAAGCCCAACGGCCTCACGCCTGCCGGCAAGACGCCGCTGACGCGGCAGGGCCGCCCGCGCGGCTCGCTGCAGGCGCAGCTCGAGCGGCGCGAGGATCCGGAGGACGTCTACCGCGCCTGGCTGCCGGCCCACGGGAAGATCGTCGTCACGGCGCGACCGACCGCGAACGTCTCGCTCGAGGTCTGGGGGAGCAAGACGCGGACGGTGTTCGAGCGCGGCGCCGCGGCACAGCGCGACCTGATCGGCGCCTCCGCGCACCCGGGCAAGCGCTTCGAGCGTGTCACGGTGAAGGGCCGCGGCGCGGGCCAGTTCGTCTACGTCGACGTCTTCCTGCCGAGGAACGGCGTGCAGGCGAGCTACTCGGTCAGTGTCGCTCCCGCCGCACGCTAGCGGCGGTGTAGTCCACCGGCAGCCCGAGCTGCACGTGCGGCTTCCGCACGCGCACCTGCACGGCGACGGCGGGAAACCGGGCGAGCATCGCGTCGGCCACGGCGGCGGCGAGCGTCTCCAGCAGGTGGAACGACCGGCTCGCCGAGAGCTCGCGGATCACGGCGACGACCTCGCGGTAGTCGACGGTCTGCACGAGCTCGTCCGCCTGCGGCTCGTCCAGCTCGAGCTCGACGTCGTAGAGGAACGGCTGCAGGCCTTCGCGCTCGGGCTCGAACGCGCCGTGGTGGCCCGCGAGCTCGAGCCCCGCCACCTCGACGACGACGGTCACGCGAGCACCGCGCGGGCCGCGGTCAGCGCCTCGACGTGCTCGCGGACGTCGTGGACGCGGAGGATCGTCGCGCCGCGCTCGTAGGCGGCGACCGCGGCGCCGACGCTCGCCGCGACGGAGCCGGTGGTCGCCTCGGGGTCGCCCAGGAGCTTGCCGAGCGAGCTCTTGCGCGAGATCCCGACCAGCACCGGCCGGCCGAGCGCGGTCAGCCTGTCGAGACGGCGGATCAGCTCGAAGTTGTGCTCGACGGTCTTGCCGAAGCCGATCCCCGGGTCGAGGCAGATCCGGTTCTCGGCGATCCCGGCCGCGACCGCCGCACGGAGGCGCTCCTCGAGGAAGGCCGCGACCTCGGAAACGACGTCCTCGTAGCGGGGATCGACCTGCATCGTGCGCGGCTCGCCCTGCATGTGCATCAGGCAGAGGTAGGCGTCCGCGTCGGCGACGACTCCCGCGAGCTCCGGGTCTGCGCGCAACGCGGTCACGTCGTTCACGAGCTCCGCGCCGAGCTCGAGCGCGCGCCGCGCCACCTCCGCCTTGGAGGTGTCGATCGAGACCGGCACCTCGCCTTCCAGCGCCTCGAGCACCGGCAGCACCCGCCGAAGCTCGTCGGCGGCGGTGACGGCCCCGGCGCCGGGCCGGGTCGACTCTCCGCCGACGTCGACGATCGCCGCTCCCTCCGCGCGCATCCGCCGCGCGGCGGCGACCGCGTCGGCCGGATCGAGGTTGACGCCGCCGTCGGAGAACGAGTCCGGCGTGACGTTGACGACGCCCATCACGGAGGGCCGCGCGAAGCGCTGCTCGATAGGCGGCCTCATGCGTGGGTAGGTTAGGGCCATGGGCGACGAAAGGGCACGCCGGGGCGCAGCATGGCGATTCGTCCGCGCAGTCGTGCGCTCGCAGGCGTACGGCGTCACGGGTGCGGTCGTCTCCGGCCTGCTCTGGCAGGCAGGGGCCGTCGCCGCACCGCTCGTCGTGAAGTACGCGATCGACCACGGGGTCGTGGGCCAGGACCACCGGACGCTCGTCATCTGGCTGGTCGTGCTCCTCGCCGTGGGAATGCTCGAGGTCGTCGCCGGCGCGTTCCGCCACCTCTACGCGATCCGCAACCGCTCGCACTCGGACGCCCGCGTCCGGGACGCCATCTTCGCGCACGCGCTGCGGCTCGACGCCTCGTACCACGACCGCGTCGGCCCGGGCGAGCTGCTCAGCCGCGCGTCGTCGGACTCGCAGCACGTGGCGCGGATGATGGACGCGATCGGCCACACGATCGGCTACGTGCTCACGGTCGTCGCCGTCGCGATCGTGATGCTCGTCCTCGACCCCGCGCTCGCGCTGATCGTCCTGATCCCGGTTCCGCTCGTCAGCCTGGGCGCGTGGCTCTACTCACGCCGCTACGACCACGGCACGCGACAGCTGCAGGATTCGTGGGCGCAGGCCTCGACGCTCGTCGAGGAGACGGTGAGCGGGATCCGCGTGGTCAAGGGCCTCGGCGCGGGCGACGCGCTGGAGGGCCGCTTCCGCCGCCGCAGCGACGAGATCATGGACCGCGCGCTCCACCTGGCCCGGCTCGACGCGATCTTCATCCCGCTGCTGGAGATGCTGCCGCTGCTCGGGATCGCGACCGTCCTCTGGTTCGGCGGCCGGAGCGTCATCTCCAGCTCGCTCTCGGTCGGCTCGTTCGTCGCGTTCAACGCCTACGTGGTGATGCTCGTCTGGCCGCTGCGCGTGCTGGGCCAGCGCGTGACGACCCTGCAGAAGGCGCTCGGGGCGAGCGG
>DASSQK010000108.1:0-3177 GCA_035702555.1 Gaiellaceae bacterium
GAGCCCGTCGCGGCCATCGGCAGCCCTTTCGGGAACGAGAACTCCCTCGCGGTCGGCGTCGTCTCGGCGGTGCACCGCTCGGTCGACTCACTTACGTCGAGCTTCAACCTCGTCGACGCGATCCAGACCGACGCGCCGATCAACCACGGCAACTCGGGCGGGCCGCTCTTCGACGCACGCGGGCGCGTGATCGGGATCAACGCCCAGATCCGCAGCACCAGCGGCCAGGCCGAGGGCGTCGGCTTCGCCGTGCCGATCAACTCGGCCAGGCGCTCGATGCAGCAGCTGATCGCGAACGGCACGGTCAGCTACGCCTTCGTCGGCGTCGAGACGACCGACCTCACGCCGGCGCTGGCGCGGCGCTTCGGCTACTCGGTGCAGCGCGGCGCGGTCGTGACGAACGTCGTCGCCGGCAGCCCCGCGGCGCGCGCCGGCCTGCGGCCCGGTCGGCAGCTCGCCTCGGCGTTCGGGCTCGATTTCCCGCGCAGCGGCGACGTGATCGTCGCCATCGGCAAGGCGCCCGTGACCGGCTCGGAGGACATTGCGCGGATTGTCACGAACTTGAGCCCGGGCCAGGTCGTGCGGTTCGCCGTCGAGCGCCGGGGACGGCGGCTCGACCTGCCGCTCCGTCTCAGCGAACGGTCCGAGTCCCAATAGGATCCGAGCCCGTGACCTTCGACGGCGGGCAACCTGGCACCTCCTGGTTAGGAGCGGCCGTCCGCGGGGAACGTTCAGCGGGATGAGCGAAGAGGGCCGCTCCGTCCGTCTCACGATTCCTGCCAGGCCGGAATACATCACGCTCGGCAGGCTCGCGCTGACCGCGATCGCGGGTGTCCGCCCGCTGTCGGACGAGACGCTGCACGACCTCAAGCTCGCGCTGACCGAGGCGTGCACGAACTCCGTCAAGCACGCCTACGAGGACGGGAGCGGCAGCGTCGACATCGTCTACGAGCTGCTCCCAGACCGGCTCGCGGTGGAGGTCGGCGACGCGGGTACCGGCTTCGCGCCGAGGCAGGAGCCCGGCAACGGCACGGACGACCTCGCGGAGGGCGGCCTCGGCATTGCGATCATCCGCGCGCTCACCGACGAGGTCGAGATCGCGGAGCGCGAAGGCGGCGGCTCTCGCCTGCGCTTCGTCAAGCTGCTCGGCGAGTAAACCGACCAGACCGAACGGTATTCTCGGCGGCCGCTGATGCTGCAGCTCGTCAACGTCGGCCAGAAGTCGCTCGCGGATTACGCGACGATCGCTACGCGCGGGCTGATGGAGGAGATCCGCCGGCTGGCGGAGCCGCTGCGCGGAAGGCGGCTCGTGCACCTGTCCGCGACCGCGTTCGGCGGCGGCGTGGCCGAGATCAACTACGCGCTCGTGCCGCTGATGCGCGACGCGGGGCTCGACGCCGAGTGGCGCATCATCGCCGGCGCGGAGGAGTTCTTCGCCGCCACGAAGACGATCCACAACGCGCTGCAGGGCGATCCGCAGGGCCTGACCGAGACGCAGCAGGAGGTCTACCGGCGCTTCCAGGCCGTGAACGCCGAGGAGTTCAAGGACGACTACGACTTCGTGCTCGTCCACGACCCGCAGCCCGCGGGGATGATCGAGCACTTCGCCGACAGCGCCGCCCACTGGATCTGGCGCTGCCACATCGACCTCTCGCAGCCCAACCGAGAGGTGCTGGGGTTCCTCGTGCCGTGGCTCTCCCGCTACGACGCGGCGATCTTCCACATGCAGCAGTACGTGCCGCGCGCGGAGGGCATCCCGCCCGCGTTCATCTGGCCGCCCGCGATCGACCCGCTGACGCCGAAGAACATGGCGCTCTCGCCCGAGGACGCGGCCTACATCGTCGACCAGTTCGGGATCGACGTCGCCCGCCCGTTACTGACGCAGGTGTCGCGCTTCGACCCCTGGAAGGACCCGCTCGGGGTGATCGACGCCTACCGGCTGGTGAAGGCGGAGCACCCGGACGTCCAGCTCGCGCTCGTCGGCTCGATGGCGCACGACGATCCCGAGGGCTGGGACTACTACAACCGCACCGTCACCTACGCCGCCGGGGACCCGGACGTCTACATCCTCTCGAACCTGAACAACATCGGCTCCGTCGAGGTCAACGCCTTCCAGGTGCACTCCTCGGCGGTGATCCAGAAGTCGACGAAGGAGGGGTTCGGCCTGACCGTCACCGAGGCGCTCTGGAAGACGAGGCCGACCGTCGCGAGCCGCGTCGGCGGGATCGTGGCGCAGATCCAGGACGGCGAGACGGGCTGGCTCGTCGACCCGCAGTCGCCGGAGGAGTGCGCGGCCGCCTGCATCGAGATCCTGAGCGACCCGGCCGCGGCCCGGCAGCGCGCGCTCCGCGGCAAGGAGTACGTGCGCCGCAACTTCCTCATGCCGCGCCTGCTGCGCGACTGGCTCGTGCTGCTGAACAAGCTCGACGGGAACGACACCGCCGGCGCCGAGGTCACGGCGGCCGCCGCCGCGTAGCCGTTTTTCCGGGGCGGTCCGGGGTAGGGTGGCCCGGGCATGCAGGACCGTCGCAGGCTGATCGTCGTCTCCAACCGTGGGCCCGTCTCGTTCACGCGCGTGAACGGCGAGCGCGTCGCCCGGCGCGGCGGCGGCGGGCTCGTGACCGGGCTGCGGAGCCTCGTCGAGCACCACGATGTGACGTGGATCGCGAGCGCGATGACGGAAGAGGACCGGGTCGTGGCGGCGGAGAGCGGCGGCGCGGCCGTCGAGGAGCGCTCGCGCGAGGGATCGCCGTTCCGGCTGCGGCTCGTCGCGCACGACGAGGCCGCCTACGACTGGTTCTACAACGTCGTCGCGAACCCGATGCTCTGGTTCCTGCAGCACTACCTCTGGCACCTCGCCTACGAGCCGTCGATCGACATCGCGCTGCGGAACGCGTGGGACCAGGGCTACGTGCGCGTGAACGAGGGCTTCGCCGAGGCCGTGCTCGAGGAGCTCGAGGCCCAGCCGGACGCCGCAGTCTTCTTCCACGACTACCACCTCTACCTCGCACCGCGGATCGTCCGACGTGAGGCGCCCGACGCGCTGCTGGCCCAGTTCGTGCACGTCCCCTGGCCGCAGCCCGACTACTGGCACGTCCTGCCCGACCGCATCCGGCGGGCGGTTCACGAGGGCGTGCTCGCGAACGACGTGGTCGGCTTCCACACGCGCCGCTGGGG
>DASSQK010000109.1:0-23663 GCA_035702555.1 Gaiellaceae bacterium
CTCGACCTGCGGGGCCGCGGCGGCCTCCACCTAGCCGGCCTCCGCCATCGTCGCGGCCAGCAGCTTCGCCGCCTCCCGCTCCTTCGTCTCCTCGTCGAGGTGGCAGCGCTGGAGGTGATCCGGGTCGCGCTGCGTCGGCCGGAGGTCGGGCACCGTCGACTTGCACACCTCCATCACGTACGGGCAGCGCGGATGGAAGCGGCAGCCGTTCGGCGGGCGGAGCAGCGACGGCGGCTGGCCGGGAATCTGCGTGAGCCGCTCGACGTCGGCCTCGAGGCGCGGCAGCGAGCCCATCAGGCCCCACGTGTACGGGTGCTGCGGCCGCTGGAAGAGGTCGTGCACCTCGGCCTGCTCGACGACGTTGGCCGCGTACATGACGACCACGTCGTCCGCGATCTCGGCCACGACGCCGAGGTCGTGCGTGATCATGATGATCGCGCTGCCGAAGTCCTCCTGGAGGGTCTTCATCAGCGCCAGGATCTGCGCCTGCGTCGTCACGTCGAGCGCCGTCGTCGGCTCGTCGGCGATCAGCAGGTCGGGGTCGTTGATCAGCGCCATCGCGATCATCACGCGCTGGCGCATGCCGCCGGAGAACTGGTGCGGGTAGTCGTCGATGCGTGTCTCGGCCCGCGGGATGCCGACGGCCTTGAGCAGCTCGAGCGCCCGCGCCCGGGCGACCCGCTTGGTGACGTCGCGGTGGAGCAGGACCGCCTCGACCAGCTGCCGCCCGATGGTGTGCACCGGGTTCAGCGAGGTCATCGGGTCCTGGAAAATCATCGAGATCTCGTTGCCCCGGATCTCGCGCAGCCTCGACGGCTTCGTGCTCAGGAGGTCCTCGTCCTTCCAGAGCGCCTCGCCGCTCGACATCGTCGTGCGCTTCGGGTTGAGGCCCATGATCGTCAGGCACGTCACGCTCTTGCCGCAGCCGGACTCGCCCACGATGCCGAGCGTCTGCCCCTTCTCGACCGAGAAGGAGACGCCCTGGACGGCCTTGACGACACCGTCCTCGGTGCTGAAGGACGTGCTGAGGTCCTTGACGTCGAGAAGTGCCACGAGTGGAGTCTTAGGTTAGCCGGATCCGGGGGTCGATCCAGGCGTACAACAGGTCCACGATCAGGTTGAAGACGATAATCGCCAGCGTCGCGAAGACGACGACGCCCTGCACGATCGCGAGATCCTCGTTCTGAATGCCGATGAGCGCGGTCTGCCCTAGACCCGGGAGCTGGTAGACGGTCTCGGTGAAGATCGCGCCGCCGAGGGCGATGCCGATGTCCATCCCGAGCATCGTGACCACGGGCAGCAGCGCGTTCCGGAGGACGTGCGAGACGAGCACCTGCCGCTCGGGCGCGCCCTTGGCGCGAGCCGTGCGCACGAAGTCCTCGTTCAGCGTCTCCATCACGTTGGCCCGGATCATCCGCACGTAGAGCGCGGCGAACAGCAGGGCGAACGTCATCCACGGTAGGACGAGGTGGTAGAACCACTGCCACGGCCCGCCGGGCTGCCCTGAGTCGCCGGGCGCCCCGAAGAAGTTGGCGTAGTTCGCAATCGGGAACCACCCGAGCTTCACGCCGAAGACGTACTCGAAGATGAGGCCGATCCAGATCGGGTGCGCCGAGACGCCGATCAGGACGAAGATCATCGCCGATCGGTCGAGCAGCGAGCGCGGCTTCAACGCCGAGAAGATCCCGACGGAGAGCCCGATGATCATCCAGAGGACGGCGCCGCCGAACACGAGCGACGCGGTCACGGGAGCGGCCTCCTTGATCCGCTCGTTCACGCTCTGGCCCGTCGCGAACGACGTACCGAGGTTCTGGTGGAGGATCAGCGTCTGGAGGAACTTGGCGTACTGGACCGGCATGGGCCTGTTGAGCCCGAGCTTCTCGGTCGCCGCCACGATGCACTCGCGCTTCGCCTGCTCACCGCCGCAGACGGCGCGCGCGGGGTTGTTCGGGCCGACGTAGAAGATCACGAACGTCACGAACGTGATCACGAGGAAGAGCAGCATCGCCCAAAGAATTCGTCTGACCAGGTAACGGAACATGCGCTCTCCAGAAGGTCTCGGGGTCTCGCCGGCTGGATCCTATCGTGGTGGAACTGAAGTGTTGTGAGGCGCCGGCCGGGCCGGCGCCTCACAACGTGGTGTTACTTCGTCGTTCTGACTCCTACTTCAGTGCGAGCGCGGCCCAATCCCAATCCTGGTAGATGCCCTGGTACACCAGGCTCTTGGGGTTGACGCGGTTCGAGAAGATGTAGCGGTTGTTGTACGTGCGCTCAACCGCCATCGGAGCCGCCTGCTTCATGATGTCCAGGTCGAGCTGACCGTAGACCTTCAGGCGGTTCGGGCCGACGAGCTTCGCGGCCGACACCATCTTCTTGTTCCACTTCGGGTCGTTGAAGTACGAGTAGTTGTTGTTGTTCTCGGCCTGGATGGCCCCGCCGTACAGGAGGATGTTGATCCAGTCGTACGGGTCCGGGTAGTCCGAGCACCAACCCATGTTGGTCCCCATGTCCAGGTCCGTGCTGCGCTTACCCATGACGTCGTAGAGATCGGCGCCCGAGTAGCCCTTCATGTTGATGTTGCTGGCCTTGAAGCCGAGCCGGATCAGGTCGCGCCGCACGATCTGCGACTGCGCGATGTTCGCCGAGCTGTTCGTGCGGTAGCCGACGTTGATCTTGCCGCTCTTGAAGTGGCCCTTGGCCAGCTTCTTGGCCTGCGAGACGTTCTGCTTGTAGACCGTGACGTTCCTCCAGCCCGGGACGCCCGGGTTGAAGATGTGCGTCCACGGCTGACCCGCGTACGGACCGGCCTGGCTGACGTACGCCTTCCGGTCGACGACCAGGTTGACCGCCTTGCGCAGGGCGAGGTTGCCCTTGAACAGCGAGCGCGAGACGTTCATCGGGAGGTAACCGGTGCAGTTGACCGGCATGCTCCAGAACCGGCTCCGGTTCAGGCCGTACTTGCTCTTGACGCCGGTGACCTCAGCCGCCGGCAGCGGGCCCTCGTCGAGCTGGTTGGCGATCGTCTGGTTGAACGCCGTCTGCTCGTTGAGGCTCCACGTGACGTCGACGCCCTTCAGGTTGTGCGGGCGGTTGCGGCCGGGACCCTTCTTGTAGAACGGGTTCTGCCGCAGCTGCGTCAGGCGGTCCGGGTCGTTCCGGCTCATGTAGTACGGGCCGGCCGACGGGAGGTTCTTGCCGGTGACGTTGACGACTTCCTTCGTCAGCGGGAGCTTGAACGAGGTGGCCTGGAAGAACGGCATGGTGATCTTCGCCATGAACGTTCCGTCGGCCTTCGTCAGGTTGATGATCAGCTTGTTGCCCTTCGCGACCACGCCGCTGACGCTCGTGCCGTTACCGGCCTGCACCTTCGCGGCGCCGACGATGTTCGTCCCCGCCTTGTCGGTGATGAACGGCGCGCCCGGCGAAGCCAGGTCGTGGTTCGCCGTCCGGTCGATCGCCCGCTTGAAGTTCTTCGCGGTGACCGCCGTGCCGTCACTGAACTTGAAGCCCTTCCGGATCGTGAAGGTGTACCTCCGACCGTTCTTCGAGACGCTGAACTTGGAGGCGACCTCGGGGATCAGCTTGCTGCCCGCGGGGCCCTTCGCATCCGCATAGTTGTAAAGCTTCGCGGCTGTCGCGTACTCCAGCGACCAAAGGGTCGTGACGTACCCGACCTGCGGGTCGACCTGCACGGAAGCACCAACGTTTCCGTACCGGAAGATGCCGCCCTTCTTGAGCGCGTGGTGGCTGCTAGTGCCTGCGCTCGCGAAGCTCGCTGCGATCAGAAGGCTTGCTCCGGCCACAAGCAGCGCGACCGCGAGCCATTGCCGTCTTCGCATGTCTCTCCTTTCCGTGACTTTCGAGCCGGAGCCATCCCGGCTCGGAACGGGCGCCTGCCCCGTTCACCCCTCTGAGACGCGGAAGTTAAGAGTTGGTTAGTCGCCGGTGAGGCGACCGCTCGTCACTGGCTCGAGCGCGGGTCGAACGCGTCGCGCAGGCCGTCGCCGAGCAGGTTGAACGCGAGCGTCGTCAGCAGCACCGCCATGCCCGGCCAGAACATCAGCAGCGGCCTGGTCGTGTAGTACTGCGGCGCATCCGAGAGCAGGTTGCCCCAGCTCGCGGTGGGCGGCTTGATGCCGAGCCCGAGGAACGACAGACCGGCCTCGAAGAGAACGTAGCTGGCCACGATCAGCGTCGAGTAGACGATCATCGGCGCGACCAGGTGCGGCAGCACGTGCGAGCGGATGATGCGCGCGTCGCTCGCGCCGATCATCCGGGCGGCCTCGATGTACTCCTTCTCGCGGATCGAGAGCACCTGCGCGCGCATGATCCTGGCCGGGTAGAACCAGCCGAAGAGGGTGAAGATCAGGACCAGGGTGACGACACCGTTCGGGAAGATGCCGTGAACCGTGATCGAGTCCAGCTGCGGCCCGATCGTCGCGGCGAGCGCGACGATGAAGAGCAGCAGCGGGAACGCCATCGTGACCTCGGTGATGCGCGAGACGGTCGTGTCGATCCAGCCTCGGAAGTACCCGGCGATCGACCCCAGCAGGACGCCGATCAGCATCACCCCGATCGTCGACAGCACCGCGACCTCGAGCGACACCCGCGCTCCGTAGAGGAGCCGCAGGAACTCGTCCTGGCCGAGGCGGTTCGCCCCGCCGAGCACGAGGATGTCGGTCTTGTTGGTGTAGTAGTTGTCGATGTGCGTCCACGGGTTCGCCGGCAGGAGGCTGACGCTGTCGACGGCGGCCGTGCCCGTGAAGATGTCGTCGGGCCCGTGGCCGACGTAGTGCTTCGCGATCGGCGCGCCGACGAACGCGACGAGCACGAGCCAGATGATGAAGATGCCGCTCGCGATCGCGACCTTGTCGCGACGGAACCGCCGCCAGACGAGCTCCCAGTAGCCTCGAGCTCGTACCTCTTCGGACTCGCCGAGCTCGGGACCGCTCTCGACACCGACCGCTGTCGCAAGGCCGGCGCCGCTGGAGACGAGAACGTCCTGTTCCTTCTGAGCCATAGAAGTTAGGGAGCCGTAAAGGCGCCTCTCAGCACTATAGACGAGCGTTCGCGCCGAGAGTTGGCGAGACGCGCTACGCCGTGAGGGCGTCGGCGCCGGCGACGACCTCGAGGATCTCCTGGGTGATCTCGGCCTGGCGGGCCCGGTTCATGTCCAGGGTGAGGCTCGAGATCAGGTCGGCGGCGTTGCCGGAGGCGTTGCGCATCGCGGTCATCCGCGCCCCCTGCTCCGACGCCGCGGACTCCAGCAGGGCGCGGTAGAGCTCCGTCTCGACGTACACCGGCAGCAGCCGCCGCAGGATCTCCTCGGGCTCGGGCTCGTAGATGAAGTCGCCGAGGAGCGCCGTCTGCTCCTGCTCCTCCTGGCGCCCCTGCTCGAGCAGCTGCTCCGGGATCGGCAGCACGTCCTGCTCGACGACCCGCTGCACGAGCGCCGAGACGAACTGGTTGTAGACCACGACGACGCGGTCGACTTCGCCGTTCTCGTAGAGCTCGGCCGCCCGGTGCGCGATCGTCTGCGCGTCGGAGTAGGCGGGCCGGTCGCTGAAGCCGGTCCAGCTCGCGTCGAGCTCGTAGTTGCGGAAGCTCAGGCTGGAGCGGCCCTTCTTGCCGGCGACGAGCCAGCGCGCCTCGACGCCTTCCGACCGCAGCTGGCGCTCGAGCGCGAAGGCGTGCCGCAGCACCTGCGCGTTGAAGGCGCCGGCCAGGCCGCGGTCGCCGGTCAGCGGGACGATCGCCGCCGTCTTCACCTCGCGGCGCTGCAGCAGCGTCAGCCCCTGCAGCGACGTGCTGGCGCGGGCGGTGCCGACCATCAGCTCCATCATCCGGTCGGCGTACGGCCGCATCGCCTCGATCCGGGCCTGCGCGCGGCGGAGCCGGGCCGAGGCGACGAGCTCCATCGCCTTGGTGATCTTGCGCGTGTTGCGAACCGAGCGGATTCGCCGCTTGAGGTCCTGGACGGTCGCCACTAGGCGGCCTGATCCTCTTCGACCGAGGGCTTGAACATCTTCGCGAAGCGCTGCAGCTCCGCGTCGAGCCGCTCGCGCAGCTCGTCGGAGAGGTCCTTCGACTCGCGGATCTCCTTCAGGATCGACTCGTCGGCCCGCAGGTGCTCGCGCAGCTCTTCGAGGTAGCGCGGCACGTCCTCGACGGGGATCGGGTCGAGGTAGGCGTTCACGCCCGCGTAGACCGCCGCGACCTGCTCCTCGACCGGCCACGGGTCGTACTGCGGCTGGTTGAGCAGCGCGACCAGGCGCTCGCCGCGCGCGAGGATCTTCCGCGTCGACTCGTCGAGCTCGGAGCCGAACTGCGCGAAGGCCTCGAGCTCGCGGTACTGCGAGAGGTCGAGCTTCAGGCTCCCGGCCACCTTGTTCATCGCCTTGATCCGGGCCGAGCCGCCGACGCGGGAGACCGAGATGCCGACGTTGATCGCCGGCCGGACGCCCGAGAAGAAGAGCTCGGACTCGAGGAAGATCTGGCCGTCCGTGATCGAGATCACGTTCGTCGGGATGTAGGCCGAGACGTCGCCGGCCTGGGTCTCCACCACCGGCAGCGCGGTCAGCGACCCGCCGCCCTGCTCGTCCGAGAGCTTGCACGCGCGCTCGAGCAGCCGCGAGTGGAGGTAGAAGACGTCGCCCGGGTAGGCCTCGCGGCCGGGCGGGCGGCGCAGCAGCAGCGACATCTGCCGGTAGGCGTCCGCGTGCTTGGAGAGGTCGTCGTACATCACGAGGGCGTGCTTGCCGTCGAACATGAAGTACTCGCCCATCGCGCAGCCGGCGTAGGGCGCCATCCACTTGATCGGCGCTGCCTCGGACGCGGCGGCGTTGACGATGATCGTGTAGTCCATCGCGCCCTCGTCCTTGAGCTTCTCGTGCACCTGGGCGACGGTCGAGGCCTTCTGCCCGATCGCGACGTAGATGCAGACGAGGTCCTGGTCGCGCTGGTTCAGGATCGTGTCGACGAGGATCGCGGTCTTGCCCGTGGTGCGGTCGCCGATGATCAGCTCGCGCTGGCCGCGGCCGATCGGGATCATCGAGTCGATCGCCTTGATGCCGGTCTGCACCGGCTCCTTCACGGGCTGGCGCTCGATCACGCCCGGGGCCTTGAACTCCAGCGGACGGTGCTCGGTCGCCTGGATCGGGCCTGCCCCGTCGAGCGGCTGACCGAGCGGGTTCACGATCCGGCCGATCAGCTCCGGGCCGACGGGCACACTCGCGACCGTGCCGGTCCGCTTGACCGGCTCGCCCTCCTTCACGTGCGCCCACTCGCCGAACAGCGCGGCGCCGACGTTGTCCTCCTCGAGGTTGAACGCAAGGCCGGTGACGCCGTGCTCGAGCTCGAGCATCTCCATCGAGACGCAGTTCTCGAGCCCGTAGGCGCGGGCGATCCCGTCGCCGACCTGCAGGACGGTGCCGACCTCGGCGAGGTCGGTCTCGACGTCGTACTCCTCGATTCGCTGCTTGAGGATCGAGGTGATCTCTTCGGGACGAAGCTTCATGGTCTCCTCTCTATGCCGTCACCAGCTCGCGCCGCAGCCGCTCCAGGCGGCCGCGCACGCTCGCGTCCAGGCGGTGGGATCCAACTTGCAAGACGATGCCGCCGATCAGGCCCGGGTCGACGCTGCGCGTCGCCTCCACCTTGCGCCCGGACGCCTCCTCGATCCGGCGCAGCAGCGCCCGCGCGTCCTCGTCGGAGAGCTCGACCGCCGTCGTCAGCTCGGCGTGGACGACGCCCTCGTGCTCGGCGACCAGGCGCTCGAGCTCGCGCGAGATCTCCTCGAGCTGCCCGGTGCGGCCCTTGTCGGAGAGGACGAGCAGGAAGTTGCGCAGCAGCTCCTCGCCACCGGCGAGGACGGCCTTCAGCGCGGCCGCCCGCGCGCGAGGGTCGAGCTGGGGGTTTCGCAGCAGCTCGCGCAGCTCGGGCACCTCGGCCTCGGCCTGCACGATCTGGGCCAGCTCGTCGCGAACGACCTCGAGCTTTCCCTGGTCGCGCGCCGCCTCGAACAGCGCGGTCGCGTAGACGCGGTCGACGACGCTCACGTGTCGTTGCGCTCCAGGACGGAGAAGTCGAGCTCGCCGACGGCCTCCTCGATCAGGCGCTTGTGGTCGGCGTCGTCGAGCGACTTGCTGGTGACCTTGCTGGCGGCCAGCAGGCTGAGGTCGACGACCTCGAGACGGATCTGCTCGAGCGCACGGCGTGTCTCGGCCTCGATCTGCTTGCGGGTCTCCTCGAGCCGCCGCTGGCGGTCCTCCTCGAGCTCCTCGCGCATGCGCCGCTCGTTCGCGTCCGCCACGCGGCGCGCCTCACCGAGGATCTCCTCGGCGTCGCTCTGTGCGCTCGAGATCAGCTTCCGGTGCTCCTCGAGCAGCCGGCGCGCCTCCTCGCGCGCGTGGTCGGCCTCGTCCAGGGAGGCGCGGATCCGGTCGCGCCGCTCGTCGATCGCCTTCTGGATCGGGCCGAACGCGAAGCGCTTCAGCACGAAGAGCGTGATCAGGAAGCAGACGATCGTCCAGATCATCAGCCCCGGCGTGACCTGGATCAGTGCATTGGCTGCGAGGGGCATCGGCTAGACCAGGACGAAGGCGAGGATCGAGCCGAGCAGGCCGTAGAACACGACGGCCTCGGTGAGCGCGAAGCCGAGCCACTGGATGCCCTGCAGCTCGCCGCGGAGCTCGGGCTGGCGGGCGACGGACTGGATCATCGCGGCGAAGATGTTGCCGATGCCGACTCCCGCGCCGAGGGCGCCGAGGCCGACGCCGAGGGCGAGGCCGATGGCCTTGCCTGCTTTGGTGACGTCGCCGCTCGTGGCGGCCAGAACAGTTCCCAGCAAGGGGACCTCCTTAGTGCTCCGGCTCGATCGCCGAGCCGATGTAGATGGCGGACAGGGCGGCGAAGATGAAGGCCTGGATGCCCACGACGATGATCACCTCGAAGAGGTAGAAGACCGTCGCGACCGGCAGCACCAGCGGGGCCAGGAAGATCGACTCCAGGATGAACATCAGGCCAATGAAGGTGAGGATCAGGATGTGGCCCGCGAGCATGTTCGCGAAGAGCCTGACGCTCAGCGAGAGCAGGCGCATGAACTGGCCGATGATCTCGAGCGGGACGATCAGAAACAGCAGCGCCTTCGGCGCCTCCGGGATCCAGCTCTTGAAGTAGCGGACCGGGCCGTTCCAGCGCACGCCCTCGACGTGCGTGAAGATGAAGGTCAGGATCGCGAGCGCGAGCGTCACCGAGAGCGATGAGGTGGCCGCGTAGATCCCCCAGGTCGGCACGCCGTGCCACGTCTCGCCCGTCAGCGGCAGCGGGATGAAGCCGATCAGGTTCACCACGAAGATGAAGAGCAGCAGCGTCGCGACGTAGGGGAACCACAGGCTGATCGCCTTCGACGGCAGGCCCTGCTCGGCGATCTGCACCTGCGCGATCTCGTAGATCTGCTCGCCCACCGTCTGGCGGCGGTTGAGCGTCTTCCCGCGCATCAGGACGAGCCCGAGCAGGATCGTCACCACCGTGCCGAGCATCAGGTACACGACGGCCTTCGTGATCGAGAGGTTGAGGCCGCCGATGTGGATCGAGATCCACTCGTGCTGCTCGAACTCCGTGGTCGGGTCGAACTCGCCGCGCGCGAAGGCCTGCGAGGGCAGCGCCAGCGCGAAGACGGAGGCGGCCAGCAGGGCGCGCCTCATGCCCGCGGCTCCTGGCCGTAGTAGCCGAGCAGCGAGATCGCCAGCTCGGCGGTGTACGCGGCGCCGTAGGTGAGCGCGGCCGCGAGGCCGGCGTCGCGGTCGGAGGCGGCGAGCGCGAGCAGCACCGCGAGCACGACGAGCAGCCGGAACATCATCCCGAAGGCGAGCGCGCCGGAGGCGGCGACGTTGTCGGGCGAGGGCCTCACGCGGGCGAGGAGCAGGCCGAGCGCCTGGACTCCCACCCAGAGCACGGCCGCGACGGCCCAGCCGGTGAGCGGCCAGCCCGCGACGAGGAAGAGCGGCAGGGCGAGCGCGATCATCAGCGCGCCCGCGGCCGGGCCGAGCAGGCGCTGCCGCTCCGGATAGGGCCGCGGCGCTCCGAGGATGCCGACGCGGGTCAAAACGCGTTCCGGTAGCGGACGTACACCGCGGCGACGCCGGCGGGGACGCCGACGAAGGCGCCGCCGAGGATGCCGAGCCCAACCGATCCTGCGGCCCACCCGATGAGCGCGCCCGCGCCCACTCCGGCTGCGGTCACGCCCCCGAGCAGCGCGCCGGCTCCGGCCGGCTCGAAGGTCGAACGGCGAGTGGGCTGCATCGGCGCGAGCATAACAAACCTTGTGACACCGAAATTCGGCTCAGAGACCGCATTTTCGGCAACTTTGTTATTACGATCGCAGCATGCGCGTGGTGCTCATCCACGGCAGCGGCGGGAACGCGCGAACCGCGTGGGCGCCCGTGCGGCGCCTCGCGAAGCGCTTCACGCTCGTGACGCCGAACCGCGGAGGCTACCCGCCGAACCCGCCGCTCGAACGGATCGACTTCGAGACGCAGGCCGAGGAGCTCGCGCCGCTGCTCGAAGACGGCGCGCACCTCGTCGGCCACTCCTACGGCTCGGTGATCGCGCTCCTGATCGCCGCGCGCCACCCCGGCCGCGTCCGCTCGCTGGCAGTGAGCGAGCCGCCGGCGTTCGGGCTCGCGCGCGGGAACCCCGAGGTCGACGCGCTCGTCGAGCGGCTCGACGCGCATTTCACCCGCGGGCCGCGCGACCCGCGCGAGTTCGCGGTCGGCTTCCTCGCGCTCGTCGGCACGGAGGCGAACCTGCCCGACCCGCTGCCGCCCGAGCTCGAGGCGAGCGTCCGCGCGACGATGGCCGAGCGGATGCCCTGGGAGGCCGAGATCCCGCTGGAGCGGCTGGCCGCGGCCGGGTTCCCGAAGCTCGTCGTCTCCGGTGCGCACCACTCCGCCTTCGACGCGGTCTGCGACGTGCTCGAGGAGCGCCTTCCCGCCCGGCGCGAGGTGCTGCCGGGCGCCGGTCACGGCATCCCGCGTGCACCGGGGTACGCCGAGCTGCTGGCGGCCTTCCTCGACGATTCGGGCTAGGCCGAACTATCCGTGCAGTAGCGTGGCGGCGTGCAGTCCGAGCCCGACCTCGCCGCCGCCGCATCGCTCCTCGCCGAGCCGGCCCGCGCCGAGCTCGTCCTCGCCGTCCTCGCCGACGGCTCGCTGACGGCGAGCGAGCTGGCGGCCCGCGCGGGGATCGCGCGCTCGACCGCCAGCGGCCACCTCGGACGGCTGGTCGCCGGTGGCTTCCTCCTCGTGTCCGGACGCGGCCGGAACCGGTACTACGAGCTCGCTGGGACCGACGTGGCCGAGGCCGTCGAGGCGCTGGCCCGCATCGCGCCGCAGCGGCCGGCGCGCTCGCTCCGGGAGGCGACCCGCAACGAGCTCCTGCACGAGGCCCGCACCTGCTACGACCACCTCGCGGGCCGGGTCGGCGTCGCGTTCGCAACCGCGCTGGAGCGGCGCGGCGTGATCGAGCGGGTCGACGGCGACTACGCGCTCGGCGGGCGCGCGGCGGAGGAACTGGGGCGGCTGGGGATCGACCTCGAGCCGCTCGCGGAGCAGCGCCGGCCGCTCGTACGCGGCTGCCTCGACTGGAGCGAGCGGGAGCTGCACGTGGCCGGCTCGCTGGGCGCGGCGTTGACCGCGCGGCTCTTCGAGCTCGGCTGCCTCGCCCGCCGCGATACGACTAGGTCGGTCGCGGTCACCGGACGCGGCCGCGAGCTCTTCGCCGAGCTCGGACTCGACGCCTAGCGCCCGCGCAGGGCCTCGATGTTCACGGCCCACATCTCGGGCCCTGCCCAGTCCCGGAACTCCACCGGCACCTCGGGCTCGGCCTCGCCGCTCCGCACCGCCTCGTCGAGCGCTAGCTGGTAGTCGCGCAGCGGCGGCAGGGCGTCGCGACCGCAGACGGGGCCGTGGCCGGGAACGCAGGTGTCCCAGTCGAGCTCGAGCAGGCGGTCGATGATCCCGGCCCACGCACGCGGGTCGCCGTGCCCGCTCCACGGCTGGATTCCGACGACCACGAGGTCGCCGGCCACGAGCACGCCGGCGTCGGGGAGCAGCAGGAACGCGTCGCTCTCGGTATGCCCGCCGCCGTAGGTCAGCGCCTGCGCACGGCCGAGCTCGCGCACGTCGTCGAACGTCTCGTCGGGCAGCCGATGCCCCGTCGCCCGCAGCCCTGGCGCCTCGCGTTCGAGCAGCACGGCGCCCTCCTCGTCCCCGGCCGCGCGCAGCCGCTCGATCTCGGCCGGCAGCTCCTCCTCGAGCGCCTCCATCCGGGCCTGCAGGCGCTCGGCGCCAGTCGTCGCGATCAGCTCGCGCGTCCGTGAGGTCGAAACGATCGTCGAGCCCTCGAACTGCTCGTTGCCGAGCACGTGGTCGGCGTGCCAGTGGGTGTTCAGCACCAGCGAGACGGGGCGGCCGAAACGCGCTTCCGCCGCTGCACGGAGCTCGCGCCCGGCGGCGGAGGAGATGTGCGTGTCGATGACGAGCGTCTCACCGCCGAGGTCGACGATCGCGGCGTTGCCGACGGCCAGCCGGTCGGGCTTCGCGATCGCGGCCTGCACGCCGCCGCCCGCCTCGACGAGGTCGGCGTGGTTCACGCGGTGCGGCGCTCGGCCTCTGCCCGCGCCTGCTGCTCACGGCGGCGGATGCGCGGGTTGGCGAGCTTCACGATCTCGAGCAGGTAGACCATGTAGATCGACGCGGCGAGCGCGGCCGCGCCGATCGACGCCACGGCGATCGTCGGCCCCGTGTGCCAGACGCCGTGCGCGTGCGGGTGGAGGAACCGCGTGGCGAGCGCCGCTCCCGCGAGCACGGCGCACCAGCCCCACATCGTGAGTGCCGCCCGCTTCTGCGAGTAGCCGATGTTCAGGAAGCGGTGGTGCAGGTGGTAGCGGTCTGCCTTCGTCACCGGCTCCCCGTACTTGAGCCGCTTCGCGACGACGAACGAGGTGTCGAGGATCGGCACCGCCAGGACGAGCAGCGGGAAGAGCAGGGTCGCCACGGCGGCCGTCTTCAGGAGTCCCTGGATGGCGAGGGCGCCGAGGGTGAAGCCGAGCAGGAGCGCGCCCGAGTCGCCCATGAAGATCCGGGCCGGGTAGAAGTTGTGGCGCAGGAAGCCGAGGCAGGCGCCGAGCACGATCGCGGCCAGGATCGCCGGCTCGGGCCGCCCGAGCGAGAGGGCGATCAGGCAGAACGTGGCGCCCGAGATCGCGCAGACGCCCGCAGCGAGCCCGTCGAGGCCGTCGAGGAAGTTGACCATGTTCATGATCGCGACGATCCAGAAGATCGTCAGCGGGATCCCGACCCATTCGGGCAGCGCGTGGACGCCGAGGATCGGGAACGTGAACCGGTGCACCCAGATCCCGAACCCGGTCGGGATCGCGGCCGCCGCGATCTGGCCGCCGAGCTTCTCCCACCAGACGAGCCCGCGGAAGTCGTCGATCGCCCCGACGGTGGTCGCGACCGCCATGCCCAGCAGCAGCCCCTTCGTCTCCCGGCCGAGCGGGAGGAAGGCGAGGGCCGGGACGAAGATCCCGAAGAAGAGCGCGAGCCCGCCGAGGCGCGGGACGGTGCTGCGGTTGACGCGGCGCGCGCCCGGCCGGTCCACCACCCCCAGCAGCCGCGCCATCCCGCCGACCGCAGGCGTCAGCAGGACGACGATCGCAGCCGCGAGAACGGCCCCCCAGAGAACCTCGAGGTGATCGGTGAGCGTGCTCCAGACCATCTACTTGGTGCCGTACAGGCGGTCGCCCGCGTCGCCCAGCCCGGGCAGGATGTAGCCGCGCTCGTTCAACTCGCGGTCGACCGCTGCGGTGACGATGCGCACGTCCGGGTGTTCGCTCCGCATGTGCTCGATCCCTTCGGGCGCGGCCACCAGGCAGACGAGCGTGACCGAGCGCGCGCCCGCCTGTTTCACGGCCGCCACCGCGGCCGCGCTCGAGCGGCCCGTCGCGAGCATCGGGTCGAGCACGATCGCGTCGCGCTCGCCGTCGCCGAGCTCGGGCAGCTTCACGTAGTACTCGACGGGCTGCAGCGTCTCCTCGTCGCGGTAGAGGCCGATGAAGCCCACGCGCGCGCTCGAGACGAGCGAGAGCACCCCGTCGAGCATCCCCAGGCCGGCGCGCAAAACCGGGCAGACCGCGACCTTCTTGCCGGCGATCCGCCGCACCTCCATGCGCTCGAGCGGCGTCTCGATCTCGTCGGGCTCGGTCGGGAAGTCCTTCGTCGCCTCGTACGTCAGCAGCAGCGTCAGCTCGTTCGCGAGCTTGCGGAAGTGAACCGTCGGCGTGTCCCTGTCCCGCAGGTACGAGAGCTTGTGCTGGACGAGCGGGTGCGTGACGACCGTCACGCCCGTCTGCGTCTCGACGCTCACGCCACGTAGGTCGTGAAGCCGCGGAAGCCGGGGTACAGCGGCCGCTGCTCGCAGAGCTTCTCGCTGCGCGCCGCGAGCGCGCCGATGTCGGCCCCGTCGGCCAGCGCGCCGCAGATGATCGAGCCGACCTCGCGGAAGTCGTCCTCGTCGAAGCCGCGCATCGTCGCCGCGGGCGTCCCGATCCGGATCCCGGACGCCACCGTCGGCGGCCGCTCGTCGAACGGCACGGTGTTGCGGTTGACGGTGATCTTCACCTCGGCCAGGCGCTCCTCGGCGTCCTTGCCGCTCCAGTCCGTCGAGCGCAGGTCGACCTGCAGGAGGTGCGTGTCGGTGCCTCCGGTGAGGACGTCGAGCCCGCCCTCCTGGAGCGCGGACGAGAGCGTGTCGGCGTTGGCCCGCACCTGCGCCTGGTACTCGCGGAACGCGTCGGTGGCGGCGATGCGGAAGCAGGTCGCCTTCGCCGCGATCGTGTGCACGAGCGGCCCGCCCTGCATGCCCGGGAAGACGGCACGGTCGACCGCCTGGGCGTGTTGCTCGCGGCAGAGGATGAAGCCGGCCCGCGGCCCGGCCAGCGTCTTGTGCGTGGTCGAGGTGACGAAGTCGCAATCCTTGACCGGGTTCGGATGCAGACCCGCCGCCACGAGCCCCGCGAAGTGCGCCATGTCGCAAAGCAGCAGCGCCCCGACCTCGTCGGCGATCTCGCGGAAGCGGTCGGTCTCGACGGTGCGCGGGTAGGCGGAGCCCCCGCAGACGATCAGCTTCGGCTTGTGCTGCTTGGCGAGCGCGAGCACGTCGTCGTAGTCGACGGTGTTCGTCTCGCGGCTGACGCCGTAGTGGACGATCGTGTAGAGGCGGCCCGAGAAGTTGACCTTGAGCCCGTGCGTCAGGTGCCCGCCATGCGCGAGCTCGAGCGAGAGGATCGTGTCGCCCGGGTCGAGCGCGGCGAGGTAGACGGCCATGTTGGTCTGCGCCCCCGCGTGCGGCTGCACGTTCGCGTGCTCGGCGCCGAAGAGCTCCTTCGCCCGGTCGATCGCGGTCTGCTCGATCTCGTCGACGATCTCGCAGCCGCCGTAGTAGCGCCGGCCCGGGTAGCCCTCCGCGTACTTGTTCGTCGGCACCGACCCGACCGCCTCGAGAACCGACGGCCAGGTGAAGTTCTCGGAGGCGATCAGCTCGATCTGCCCGCGCTGCCGCTCGAGCTCGCGGCCGAGCAGCTCGGCGATGGCGGGGTCGACCTCGGCGAGGCCCGCGGTGCGGAGCTGCTGGACGGTCTCCTGCGCGATCGCCATGGCGCGGATGCTACTCGCGTCACCCGGCGGCGGCGGCCAGGGCACGCTCGATCGCCTGCGCCGCCGGAACCGCGCCTTCGCGGATGACGGCCGGCTCCGGACCGGTCAGGTCGAGCACCGTCGAGGGCGTGCCCGGCAGCTCGCCGCCGTCGACGATCGCCGCCGCGCCGGCGCGAATCTCGACCGGCACGTCCTCGACGCGCGTGGGCTCGGGCCCGCCGCGCAGGTTCGCGCTCGTCGCGACCACGGCTCCGACGCTCTCGAGCACCTCCGCCCCCGGTCCCGTCAGCTCGGGCACGCGAACGCCGATCCGGTCGGGCGTCGACCCCGTCAGCCACGGGAACCGCTCACCGGGATTGGGAAGCACGAGCGTGAACGGGCCCGGCAGCAGCGCCCGCACGAGCGCGCCCGTGCGGCCTTGCAGCTCCGGCACCAGCTCGAGGAGGAAGTCGACGTCCTTCGCCAGCAGCGCGGTCGGCTGCTCGACCGGCCGCTGCTTCATCCGGTAGAGCTCCCGCACCGGCGCCTCGCGGCCGGGGTCGGCGCAGAGACCGTAGACCGTGTCCACGGGCAGGACGACGGGCCGGCCCTCGCGCAAGGCCTCGACGGCCTGCTCGATCAGGCCGCCGCCCCCGCGCCGAGGAACGACAGCACGGCCTCGCGGAACCGGTCGGGCGCCTCCACGAAGATCATGTGCCCCGCGCCGTCGAGAATCACGCTTCGCGCGCCGGGGATCGCCGCGAAGTCCTCTGCCGCCCGGGGGCCGGTGATGAAGTCCTCCGAGCCCGTGATCACGAGCGTCGGCATCGTCAGGCGCGCGAGCAGCGGACGCAGGTCGAAGCGCTCGAAGATCTCGCGCTCCCAGAGCCGCGTCGCGTCGACGCAGAGCTCCTCCTCCCCCAGCGAGCTCACGTACGCCCGCTCCTCGTCACCGTACGCGGCGAAGTAGAACGGGAACATCCGCAGCACGAGCTCGGTCAGCTCCCGGCGGGTGGTGAACTCGCCGCGCAGCTCGGTCTCGATCGCCTCGCGGGCATCCGCGTACCAGGGCTGGCCCGCCCGGGATTCCATCGCCGCCTCCATCGCGCCGACCTGCTCCGGGCCGAAGCGGGCGAGGCTGCTCGCGAGGATCAGCCGGTCGACTCGCTCGGGGTACCGCGCCGCGTAGGCAACCGACGCGACGCCGCCATGGGAATGGCCGAGCAGGTGCATCTCTTCCAGGCCGAGGTGCGCGCGCAGCTCCTCGAGGTCGTCGGCGTAGTGGTCGATCTGGTAGCCGCCGGGGTCGCCCGCGGGGTCGGAGCCGCCGGTGCCGCGGGGGTCGAGCAGCACGAGCTCGAGCTCCTCGTCCAGCCCGCCCAGGTTCGAGAGGTAGAGCGACGAGAAGCCGGGGCCGCCCGGGTGGCAGACGAGCGTCGGGCCGGAGCCGAGCCGGCGGTACGCGAGCGTGCGCCCGTCCGCCGCCGTCAGCCGCTCAGTCGTCCCCTCCACCCGGCCGGGGATCCTGTCACAACGGCCAGCGGCCCTCGGCGACGCGGTCCCGGCCGGCCAGGTCGGGCGTGATCCTCACGTCCTCGAAGCCGAGGTCGGAGAGCAGGCGCTCCACGCGGTCGCCGGAGCCGGCCGCGGTCTCGAGCACGAGCCAGCCTCCCGGCCGCAACGCCTCGCGAGCGGCGCGGGCGAGCTTCTCCGTCGCGCCGGCGGCGACGAGGGCGACGTGCGGCTCCCAGTCGCGCACCTCCGGCTGCAGCATCGGCAGCTCCTCGGGCTCGACATACGGCGGGTTCGACACGACGAGGTCGAACTCGTGCTCGCCGAAGCCGCTCGTCAGGTCGTGCTCGACCAGGCGGACGCGTCCGTTGATGCCCGTCCACCTCAGGTTCTCGCGCGCGAGCGCGAGCGCGTCCTGCGAGACGTCCATAGCGGTCACCCTCGCCGTCGGCAGCTCGTCGGCGATCGCCAGCGCGATCGCGCCGGTCCCGGTGCCGACGTCGAGCACCTCCGGCTCGTCGAGGCCGCGAACGTGCTCGAGGGCCCGCTCGACCACGATCTCGGTCTCCGGCCGCGGGATCAGCGCGCGGCGGTCGGTCTTCAGCGTCAGCCGGCGGAAGCCCCACTCGCCGAGGATGTAGGCGAGCGGCTCGCGCTTCTCGCGGCGCGCGAGATTCGCCTCGAAGGCGCCCAGCTGCTCGTCGCTCATCTCGCGGTCGAGCTCCGCGTAGAGCAGCGCGCGGGCGCAGTCGTCGCAGGCGCGCGCGAGGAGCAGCTCCGACTCCAGCCGGGCCGAGTCCACCCCGGCCGCGACGAGCCGCGCGGTCGCCCGGGAAAGCGCGTCGCCGATGGTCACGCCGAGGCGCCGCTTGTCGGTGCCGGCCTCAGGACGTGCGGCTGCGCCGCGCGTCCGTCTGAGCAGGACAATGGAAACGTCTGGATTGCGTTCACGCCGAGGCTGTTTCGAGGGCGCGGCGGCGGTCCTCCGCGGCAAGCGCCTCGGTGAACTCGTCCAGCTCGCCCTCGAGGATCTTGTCGAGCCGGTGCACGGTGAGGTGTACGCGGTGGTCGGTCAACCGGTTCTCGGGAAAGTTGTAGGTGCGGATCTTCTCGGCGCGCTGCCCCGAGCCGATCTGCGAGCGCCGCGCGGCCGCCTCCTCGGCCTGCTGGCGCTCGCGCTCGGCCTCGTAGAGCCGCGCGCGGAGGACTCGCATCGCCTTGTTGCGATTCTGGAGCTGCGACTTCTCGTCCTGCATCGCGACGACGATCCCCGTCGGCAGGTGCGTGATGCGGACCGCGGAGTCGGTCGTGTTGACGCTCTGGCCGCCGGGGCCGGTCGAGCGGTAGACGTCGATCTTGAGGTCGTTCGGGTCGACCTCGACCTCGACCTCCTCGGCCTCGGGCATGACGGCCACGGTCGCGGTGGAGGTGTGGATGCGGCCCTGCGACTCGGTCTCGGGGACGCGCTGCACGCGGTGCGTGCCGGCCTCCCACTTGAAGACGGAGTACGCGCCGTCGCCCTTGACCGCGAGGACGACTTCCTTGAAGCCGCCGGCCTCGTTTCCGCTCACCTCCAGCTGCTCGACGCTGAAGCCGCGGCGCTCCGCGTAGCGCGTCAGCATCCGGAACACATCCGCGGCCCAGAGCGCGGCCTCGTCGCCGCCGACGCCCTGGCGGATCTCGACGATCACGTCCTTGCGGTCGGCCGGGTCGCTCTCGACGAGCGCGAGCCGGAGATCCTCCTCCAGCTTCGCGAGCTGCGCCTCCAGCTCGGGGACGAGCTCGCGCAGGTCGCCGTCGCCGCGCGCGGCGTCGAGGTCGTCGCGGACCGAGCGCCACTGCTGCGCCAGCTTGTGCGGCCCCTCGAGCTCCTTCAGGCGCCGGCCGACCTCCGCCGCCTCGCGGTGGTCGTTGTACACCGAGGGGTCGCTCATCCGCTCCTGCGTCTCGCGGTAGGAGCGCTCCAGTTCCCCGACGAGGTCTTCGAAGCCGGCCATTTGCGGAAGGGTACGCCGCATGGCCGATCCCGTGACCGCCGCTCCGGAAGAGGCGCTGCCGCACGCGCTCGAAGCGCCCGCGCCGGGCGCGTTTGCGCTGCTTCGGCGCCCGGGGTTCCGCCGCGTCTACCTCGCGGTCGTGACGAGCCAGCTCGGCGACGCGTTCCAGTACATCGCGCTGATGTGGGCGGCGCTCCTCGCCGGAGGACCGCTCGGCGTGCTGGTCGTGCGGCTCGCCGACAGCGCTCCCGCGCTCGTGTTCGGCTTCCACGGCGGTTTGGTCGCCGACCGCACCGACCGGAAGCGGCTGATGGTCGTCTCCGACCTCGTGCGCGCCGCGGTGCTCGTGCCCGTCGCGGTCGCTGGGCTCGCCGGCGACCTCCCGCTCTGGGGGCTCGTCGCGTCCGCGATCGTGCTCACGACGGGCGCGAGCTACTTCGAGCCGGCCTACGGCGCGGCCCTACCGGCGCTCGCGGGGCGGGAACGCGTGCAGGCGGCCAACGCGCTCGTGCGGGCGAGCTCGGACGCGCTCTGGCTCGGCGGCTCGGCGATCGCGGCGGGGCTGCTCGCGGTCGTCCCGCTGAGCACGTTCTTCGCGCTCAACGCCGGCTCGTTCGTCCTCTCGGCACTGCTGCTCTCGGGCCTGCCGCGCTTCCCCGCCGCGAGGGCCGACGGCGCCGCTGCGCCACGCCTGCGCGAGGCGTTCACGGTGCTGCGGCCGCACCCCTGGCTCGCGGCGGCCGTGGCGACGCTGGGCGTGGCAGTCACGATCTCGTCCGGCACCTGGATCGTCGGCGTGCCCGAGCTGGTTCGCCGCGGCCTCGACGGCGGCGCCGGCCGCTTCGCGCTGCTGATCGTCGCGTACGCGCTCGGCTCGATCGGCACAGGCGCGCTGCTCGCCCGGCGGCCCGTCGTGCGCAAGGCGCGCATGAGCCTCGTCGCCTGGTCCGCCTACCTGCCCGCCTACCTCCTCCTCGCATTCGCGCACTCGCTGGGGCCGGCGCTCGTCGGAGCGCTCGTCGCCGGCGCCGGGCAGGGAGCAGCACTCGTGCTGACGATGTCGGCTGCGCAGTCGGAGATCCCGGACTCGCACCTCGGCCGCGTCACCGGCCTCATCTCGCTGGTGCACCGCGGCGCCCACGCGACCGGGCTGCTCCTCGTCTCGCCGCTGTTCGCGGTCGCCGCCACCCGCAGCGTCTTCGTCGCCGCGGCCTTCGCGATCCCGCTCGTGAGCCTGACCGCGGCGGCCGTGGCGGCGCGCGCCGCAGCTCGGGGCTGACCCCGAGCGAGGACGGGGGCCTGTCCCGATGCCGTGCGGGCCTGCGCGGTTCAGGGTGGAGCCATGTCCCGTGTTAGCGCCGCGTTAGACCCGGCTCGCATCCTGCGAGGCGATGGGAATGGGTGATTCCCCGAGCCTGGACGACCTCGCGCGGCGCCTCGCGGCGCTCGAGCACGAGGTCGCCGACCTGCGCCGGACCGTCAAGGGCACCCCGCGGCCCGCCGCGGAGTCGAAGCCCGTGCGGTCGGCCGCACCGGTCGTCTCGAGGGCGGCCCCAACCCTCCCGCCGCGCCGCTCCGAGGCGCCTGCACGGCATCCCTCCCGGGTGCCGCCGACACGGCGGCCCGCCCCTCCGCCCCGCAGGCCGCCGCTGACCGTCGCGGATTTCTTCAGCGCCCAGAGCCTCGCCTGGATGGGCGGCGCGGTGACCCTGCTCGGGATCGTCTTCTTCTTCGTGCTCGCGGTGAACCGCGGGTGGATCGGCCCGGTCGCGCGGGTCTCGCTGGGCGCGATCGCCTCGGCGCTCGTCTTCGGCGGCGGGCTCTACCTGCACGGGCGCTACGGGCGCGTGCACTCGGCGTACGCCGCCGTCGGAGCCGGCCTCGCCGGCGGCTACGCGACGCTGCTCGCAGCGACGGTGGGGTACGGCCTCGTCCCGAACTGGGCGGCGCTGCTCGTGGCGGCGGCCATTGCGGCGGTCGCCGTCTCCACGGCGCTCGCGTGGTCGTCGGAGCTGATCGCCGGGCTGGGCCTGATCGGGGCGACTCTCGCGCCCGCCGCCGTCGGCCTCCAGAACGGCGAGCTGACGGCGGCCGGGACCGGCTTCGCCGCCCTCGTCTTCGCGGGCACGGCGATCGTCGCGATCGAGCGGAAGTGGCAGGTGCTGCTGCTGGTCGGCGTCGCCGCGAGCCTGCCGCAGGCCGCCGTCCTCGTCGGCCAGGCACGGCCGGCCGGGGCGGGCGACGTGGCCGTCGCCGCGGTCTTCTGGCTCCTCTTCCTGGCGGCGGCGGTCGGCCTCCAGCGGAGGCTCGGTTCGCCCGGCCTCGCGCCGTTGCCCGTCGGCCTGATCCTCGTCAGCGCCTCCTTCGCCGGCGCCGCTGTGGCCGCCCAGTTCGCCGGAAGCGCCGAGGGCTGGACCCTGGTCGCGGTCGCCGCCGTCTACGGCGCGGTGTCCCTCCCGCTCTTCGCCGGGACGCGGAGCCGCGATCTCAGCGCCCTCCTCGCAACGGTCGGCCTGGCCGTCCTGGCCTTCGGCGTCGCCGACCTCCTCTCCGGGCCTGCGCTCGCGATCGCCTGGGCCGCGGAGGCCGCCGTCCTCTCCTGGCTCGCGCGCCGCGTCGGAGAGCTCCGCTACCAGCTCGCGTCGTTCGCCTACCTGGCCGCGGCGCTCGCGCACGCGCTCGCCCTCGACGCGCCCCTCCGGCAGCTGTACGTGCCCGACGCCCACCCGGCGGCGGGAGCGCTGTCCTTCGTCGGCGTGGCCGCCGCGGGAGCGATCGTCGCCTGGTTCTGCCGCCCGTGGCCCGCCTCGCGGCGCATTCGGGGATTTCTCGCGCCGCTCTGGCCCGCGCTCGAAGGCTTCCGGAAGGAGCAGCGTCTCTGGCGCTCCGCGTCCGGCTGGACGGCCGCCCTGGCGGCGCTGTACGCGGCCTCCCTCGCCGTCCTCGCCCTCGCCCAGTGGAGCTCGGGCGCGAGCGTCGAGCGCGCCTTCGAATGGGGCCAGGTCGGCGTGGCCGGGCTGTGGGGCCTGGCGACGGTGGCCGTCCTCGAGACGGGCCTGCGCCGGTCCTGGCGCGAGGTTCGCGCAGCAGGTCTCGTCTGGCTCGGGGCGACGCTCGTCCAGGCGGTGCTCTTCTTCCCGGCGCACCTCTCGGGCCGTCCGCAGGCGCTCGCCTTCATCGTCGTCGCGGCCGCGCTGCTGGTGGGCTCGCTCGCCGACCGGCTGCGGCGGAGGGACGCCGGCGTCTTCCCGGCGATCGCCGTCTACACGGTCTCGAGCCTGGGGCTCGCAGTTGCGGCCGCCGCGCTCCTGGTGACGACCGAGCTGCTCGCGGGACTTGCGCTCCTCGCCCTCTCCGCTCTCTACTGCGCGGTCGCCGGAACCGTGTTCCGCCGGGACCGCGACCTGGCCACGGTGCTCTGGGCGCCTGCGCTCTTCGTTGCCCTCGTTGCCTTCGCCCTGGCGCTCAGCGGCGTCTGGCTGGTGCTGGGCTGGAGCGTCACGGCCACGGCGCTCGCCGCAGTCGCCAGCCGCGTCCCGGAGCCTCGGCTGGAGCCGGCCGCGATCGGCTACGCGCTCCTGGCTACCGCCCACGTGCTCACGCTCGATGCTCCGCCAAGCGACTTCTTCGAGGCCACGAGGCACCCCGAGTCCGGCGTTCCTGCCGTGTTGCTCGCCATGTGCGCGGCCGCGGGGCTTGTGCTGCTCGCCCGCAGCCGCCGTCGGCCCGCGGACCCGGATCGCGCAGATGCCATGCTCGAGCGGAGGGAGCCGACGGTGGAGCGCTCCGGCATCGGGGTCGCGACGATCCTCGCCCTCTACGCGGTCTCGCTCTCGATCCTGGGCCTGGCCGAGGCGGTCGGGACCGGCACCGTCGCGGACCGTTTCCACGCCGGCCACGCCGCCGTCAGCGCTGTCTGGGGCCTGCTCGGGCTCGTCGCGCTCTACGCGGGCCTGCGGCGCCGGCTCGGCTGGCTCCAGGCGGTGGGCTTCGGGCTCTTCGCCGTCAGCCTCGCGAAGATCTTCCTCTTCGACCTCGCGTTCCTGAGCTCGGTCGCGCGGGCGCTCTCGTTCCTCGCGGTCGGAGCGGTGCTGCTCCTGGGCGGCTTCTTCGTGCAGCGGCTCGGCGCGCAGCAGCGGCCCGCTCGCCCCGCCTGAGCCGAACGCGGCCTCAGGCCATGATCTCGACGCGCTGCGCCTCGGGCGCGGCCTGACGCCCCTCGAGCGCGAGCACCTCGCGGAGCGCCCGGATCGAGACCTCGAGCTGGTCGAGCGACGGCTCGCGCGTCGTCAGCCGCTGCAGCCAGAGGCCCGGCGCAAGCAGCGTCATCACCACGCGGTTGCCCGTGTGCTTGCCCGCGAAGCGGATCAGCTCGTAGGCGAGGCCGGCGATCACCGGCAACAGCAGGATGCGCGTCGCGATCAGCCAGTACCACGGCAGCCGCCCGAAGAAGGCGAAG
>DASSQK010000110.1:0-6040 GCA_035702555.1 Gaiellaceae bacterium
AAGCAGCGCTACCGGACCTACGACCTGCTCCTGATCGACGACATCCAGTTCTTCGAGCACAAGGAGCGGATCCAGGAGGAGTTCTTCCACACGTTCAACTCGATCTACGAGGCCGGCGGCCAGATCGTGATCTCGTCCGACCGGCCGCCCCGCGAGATCTCGACCCTCGAGGAGCGGCTGCGCTCGCGCTTCGAATGGGGGCTGATCACCGACATCCAGCCGCCCGACCTCGAGACGCGCATCGCGATCCTGCGCAAGAAGGTGATGGCCGACGGGATCCACGTGCCCGACCCGAAGGTGCTCGAGTTCATCGCCGGGCGGATCTCCTCGAACATCCGCGAGCTCGAGGGCGCGCTCACGCGCGTCGTCGCGTTCTCGTCGCTGACCGGGCGGCCGATGACCGAGGAGCTCGCGCAAGACGTACTGAAGGACGTCTTTCCACAGGGCGAGGTGCAGCAGGTCTCGATCGAGCGCATCCAGGAGCTGGTCTCGGAGCGCTTCGGTCTCTCCCTCGCGGAGCTCTGCGGCGACAAGCGCTCGCAGAACATCGTCTACCCGCGGCAGGTCGCGATGTACCTCTCGCGCGAGCTGACCGACTCGTCGCTACCGAAGATCGGCAAGCAGTTCGGCGGCCGCGACCACACCACCGTGATCCACGCGACCTCCAAGATCGCGCGCATGATCCGCGAGGACCGGGATGTGTACAACCTGGTGCAAGAGTTGACCGCGCGCGTCAAGCAGGCCCGGTGAATCTGTGGACTCCTCGCCGGCCAGCCGTGGCCCCTGTCGACAAGGCCGATTCCTCCCCAGATCCCACCCACAGCGCAACCCCGCTTCGGGAGCCGAAACAGCGCGTCATCCCCGTGCTCCACACTCCCTATGACTACGACAAAGGAATTTCATAAATGATGGAAACCGAAGCTGTGGTTGCACAGGGCACCCTCAAGGCCACCTGTTCGCGAGACGAGCTGACCCGTGCGCTGGGGATCGTCTCGCGCGGCGTCTCCACGCGCACAACCGTCCAGATCCTGGCCGGCATCCTGCTGCAGGCCTCCGAGGGCAGGCTCGACCTGGCCGCGACCGACATGGAGCTCTCGCTGCGCACGTCGCTCGAGGCGCAGGTGGAGAGCGACGGCTCGGTCGTCGTTCCCGGCCGTCTGCTGCTCGAGCTGGCGCGCCTGCTGCCCGACGCGGACGTCTCGATCGAGCACAAGCTCGAGGAGGCGGCGGTCGAGGTCCGCTCCGGCTCCGCGACGTACCGGCTGCACACCTACAACGCCGAGGACTTCCCGCGCCTCCCCGAAGCCGCTGCCGCGGACCGGCACGAGGTCGACCGCGAGACGCTGCTGGAGACCGTGGCGCGGGTGAGCCGCTCGGCCTCGCGGGACGAGTCGCGCCCCGTGCTCACGGGGGTGCTGATGCGGTTCGAGCCCGGGAAGTTGGTGATGGCCGCGACGGACTCGTATCGGCTGTCGGTGAAGGAGACCGAGGTCGAGGGCTCGGTGCCCGAGCTCGAAGCGATCGTGCCGGCGCGGGCCCTCGGCGAGCTCGCGCGGATCGCCCAGGCCGGCGAGGGGATCGAGCTCGGCGTGCACGAGAACCAGGTCGTCTTCTCGACCGGCGACGCGCTCCTGACCACGCGCCGCATCGACGGGCAGTTCCCGAACTACAAGCAGCTCGTGCCGGAGACGTTCGACCACGAGCTCTCGCTGCCGCGCGAGGAGGTGCTCGACGTCGTTCGCCGCGTCTCGGTGATGGCGCAGCGCAACTCGCCGCTGCGGCTCCGCTTCGGCGACGGCGAGCTGACGGTGTCGGCCCAGACCCAGGACGTCGGCGAGGCCCGGGAGTCGCTCCCGGTGCCGTTCTCCGGTGAGCCCCTCGAGATCGGCTTCAACGCGGAGTTCCTCCGGGACGGGGTCGAGTCCGTGACCGGCGACCAGCTGCGCCTGAAGCTGATCAGCCCGCTGCGGCCGGCCGTTCTCCAGGGCGAGGACGACGACTTCCTGTACCTGATCATGCCGATCCGGCTCGCGGGCTGATCGTCGCCGCGGCCTCGCTGCGCGACTACCGCTCGTACGCCAAGCTGGACGTGGAGCTGGAGCCGGGCCTGGTGCTCGTGACCGGGCCGAACGGGGCGGGCAAGACGAACCTGCTCGAGTCGCTGCACGTCGGCACGCAGGGCTTCTCGCCGCGGACGCGCGCCGACGCGCAGCTCGTGCGCTTCGGCAGGGAGGCGGCGCGGGTCGCGCTGCGGGGCGACCGGGCGGGGCTGCGGCTCGACCTCGAGGTGACGCTCGAGCTCGGGAGCGGCAAGCGCGCGTCGGTGAACGGCGCGCGGCTGCGGGCCGCGGAGCAGCTCCGGAGCGAGGTGACGACGCTCGTCTTCACGCCCGACCGGCTGGTCGTGGTGAAAGGCGGTCCTGCTGCCAGGCGCGCCTACTTCGACCGCGTGCTCGGGCGCCTCAACCCGGCGCGGGCGGGCCTCTCGGCCGAGTACGGCGCGGCGGTCGGGCAGCGCAACGCCGCCCTGCGGCGCGTGGCGCAGGGGCTCTCGACGCGCGAGGCGCTCGCGCCGTGGAACGAGCAGGTGAGCGCCCTCGCGGCGGATCTCGTCGGCGGCCGCCACGAGACGATCGCGGCCCTGCAGCCGCGGTTCGCCGAGCGCGCTGCCGAGCTCGGGCTGCCGGAGGCCGAGCTGCGCTACGAGGGCGAGGCTCCGAGCTCCGCCGAGCTGGAGGCCCGCATCGACCGCGATCTCGAGCGGGGCGCGACGGGCGTGGGGCCGCACCTCGACGACCTCGGCGTTCTGTCGGCGAGCCGCGACCTGCGCACGTTCGGCTCCCAGGGGGAACAGCGGCTGGCGGTGCTCGCGCTGCTGCTGGGCGAGGCCGAGCTGCTGGACGAGCGGCGCGGGGTGCGGCCGCTGCTCCTGCTCGACGACGTGCTCTCGGAGCTCGACGGCAACCGGCGCCGGATCCTGGCGGAGCGGCTGCGCGAGGGCGGCCAAGCCCTGGTCACGAGCGCGAGCCGCAGCGCGCTTCCCGGCGAGCCGTCGCAGCTGCTGGAGGTCGCGCTGCGCGAGGACGGGACGAGCGAGGTTCGCGCGGCCTGATGGACGCGATCGGCCCCGAGGTACGACGCGAGCTCGGCCGCTTCGGCAGCGCGGGGCGCATGTCGGACCTCGTCGCCGCCTGGCCGGGAGCGGTGGGTGAGATGGTCGCTGCGAACGCCTGGCCGGCGCGTCTCGCGCGGGACGGAACGCTGCACGTGAACGCCGGCTCGTCGACTTGGGCGTTCGAGCTGCAGCAGCTGGAGGGCGAGATCGCGGGACGCCTGCGCGAGGCCCTCGGCGCAGAGGCGCCGGCCCGGCTGCGGTTCGCCGCGGGGCCGCTCCCGGAGCCTCCGGTCGACGCCCCCGAAGCGCCCGCGAAGCCCCCGCCGGAGCCCACCGCCGAGCACGCGGAGGCGGCGCGGGAGCTCGCCGCTCCGATCGGTTCCGAAGAACTCCGCAAATCGGTCGAAAAAGCTGCGCGGATCGGCCTTGCAGCCGCCGCTGACGACCGCTCGGTCTGGTAGACTTCCATCAGCCCGGAATTGCGCAAGTTGCAGGGCTTTTTTCATGGCTAAAGCTTCCTATACCGCAAAAGACATCACCGTTCTCGAGGGCCTCGAGCCCGTCCGGCTGCGACCGGGCATGTACATCGGCTCGACGGGCCCGCGCGGGCTCCACCAGCTCGCCTACGAGGTGATCGACAACGCCGTCGACGAGGCCCTCGCGGGCCGCGCCGACACGATCGAGATGACCATCCACCCGGACACCTCGGTGACCATCACCGACAACGGCTCGGGGATCCCGGTCGACACGATGGCCGAGCAGGGTTTGCCGGCGGTGACGGTCGTGCTGACGAAGCTCCACGCCGGCGGCAAGTTCGGCGGCGAGGGCTACAAGGTCTCCGGCGGCCTCCACGGGGTCGGCGTGTCGGTCGTCAACGCGCTCTCGGAGTGGCTGACGGTCGAGGTCAAGCGCGACGGCAAGATCTACCGGCAGGAGTTCGCGCGCGGCGAGCCGACGACCGAGCTGATGAAGACGGGGGTCGCGAAGGACACGGGGACGACGATCTCGTTCCTGCCCGACGGCGACGTCTTCGAGGAGCTCGAGTGGTCGCTGGAGACGCTCGTGCAGCGCCTCCGGGAGACGGCCTTCCTGACGAAGGGCCTGCGCATCGTCCTCTACGACGAGCGCGAGGGCGACGAGAAGCACGAGTTCCACTACGAGGGCGGGATCCGCGACTTCGTCTCGCACGTGAACCGGTCCAAGGACCCCGTCCACAAGGGCATCGTCTACTTCGAAGGCGCCAACGACCAGGGCAACGTCGAGGTCGCGATGCAGTGGAACTCGTCGTACCAGGAGTCGGTCTTCACCTTCGCCAACAACATCAACACGACCGAGGGCGGCTCGCACCTGTCCGGCTTCAAGAGCGCCCTGACGCGCACGGTCAACGACTACGCCCGCGCGAAGGGGCTGCTGAAGGAGAAGGAGGACAACCTCGAGGGCGAGGACGTCCGCGAGGGGCTCGCCGCGGTGCTCTCGGTCAAGCTGCGCGACCCGCAGTTCGAGGGGCAGACGAAGACGAAGCTCGGCAACCCGTGGGTGCGTGGGCTCGTCGAGCAGACCGTCAACCAGCGGCTGGCGGAGTTCCTGGAGGAGCACCCGAGCGACGCGAAGCGGATCATCGACAAGACGATCCAGGCGGCGCGGGCCCGGCAGGCGGCGCGCAAGGCGCGGGAGCTGACGCGCCGTAAGAGCGCGCTCGAGAGCTCGTCGCTTCCGGGCAGGCTCGCCGACTGCCAGATCACCGACCCGGCCTCGGCCGAGCTCTTCCTCGTGGAGGGCAACTCGGCCGGCGGCTCGGCCGTGGACGCTCGCGACCGCACCTTCCAGGCGATCCTGCCGCTGCGCGGCAAGGTGATCAACTCCGAGAAGAACCGCATCAACAAGGTGCTCTCGAACGCGGAGATCCAGTCGATGATCACGGCGATCGGCACCGGCATCGGCGACGAGTTCGACATCGAGAAGCTGCGCTACCACCGCGTGATCGTCATGACCGACGCCGACGTCGACGGCTCGCACATCCGCACGCTGATCCTGACGTTCCTCTACCGACAGATGGCGGAGCTCGTCGAGCGCGGCCACGTCTACATCGCCGTGCCGCCGCTCTACGCGGTCAAGGTCGGCGGCCGCGAGCAGTAAGTCGAGAAGGAGGCGCACTTCGAGGAGCTGCTCGTGCGCGAGCGCGTCAAGGACGCGGAGGTGACCGAGCGCGACGGCACGACCCAGAAGCTGAGCGAGGCGCGCTACGGGCGCTTCACCCGCGCGCTGCACGAGTTCGAGGGCTGGGCCTCGCGCCTACGCGCCGACTTCGGCGCCGGGCCGACGAACTTCGTCATCGAGCACCGCCTCGTCGAGACCGACGCCGCGCTGGCCGGCGAGATCGAGGGCGCGCTCTCCGCGCTCGACGGCAACGGCTACGAGGTCGCGGTCGTGGAGTCGGACGAGGACGGCGCGCGGATCAAGGTGACCGAGCGCGAGACGAGCGCGGCCACGCACGTGGTCGTGCCGGCCGAGCTGCTCGCCTCACCGGTCTACACGAACCTGCGCAGGACCTACGCGCGGCTGGTCGAGATCGTGGGCTCGCCGCCGTTCGATGTCTCGCTCGGCAAGAAGTCGCGCCACGCCGAGACGTTCGAGGAGCTGCGCGACGCGGCGCTCGAGCTCGCCAAGGAGGGCATCCAGGTGCGCCGCTTCAAGGGCCTCGGCGAGATGGACCCCGAAGAGCTGGCCCAGACCACGATGGATCCCTCGCGGCGGATGCTCGTGCAGGTCGAGGTCGACGACGCGGCCGCCGCCGACCAGGTCTTCTCGATGCTGATGGGCGACCAGGTCGAGCCCCGCAGGCTGTTCATCGAGCAGAACGCCAAGGACGTCAGATTCCTTGACGTCTAAGGAGGCGCGATGGCGACCGTCGAACCACTAGGGCCG
>DASSQK010000111.1:0-3938 GCA_035702555.1 Gaiellaceae bacterium
TCGGCGCCCGCGCGAGGTAGATGGCCGCCTGGGCGAGGTTCAGCCGCGCCTCGGGGAGGCCGACGTGCTCGACAGCCTGCGCGGCGGCGACCGCGACGAGCAGCGCGCGCGGGTCGGCGTTGCCGATGTCCTCGGAGGCGAGGACGATCATCCGGCGCGCGACGTACCGGGCATCCTCCCCGCCTTCCAGCATCGCTGCGAGGTAGTACACCGCCGCGTCCGGGTCGGAGGCGCGCATCGACTTGATGAAGGCCGAGATGAAGTCGTAGTGCGCGTCGCCGCCCTTGTCGTAGACGAGCGGCCGCTTGCGGGCCACGTCCTCGACGTGCTCCTCGCCCACCGCCGTCCCCTCGGCCCGCGCCGTCTGGACGGCGAGCTCGAGGATGTTGAGCGCGTTGCGCGCGTCGCCGCCCGCCCGGCGTGCGACGAGGGCGGCCACCTCGTCGGACACCTGCGCCTGGAGCGCCTCCGTCCCGCGCGCGACGATCACTCCGAGCTCCCCCTCCCCGAGCGGCTCGAGCTCGTAGATCTGGCAGCGCGAGAGCAGCGCCGAGTTGACCTCGAAGTACGGGTTCTCCGTCGTCGCCCCGATCAGCGTCACGAGCCCTTCCTCCACCGCGGGCAGGAGCGCGTCCTGCTGCGCCTTGTTGAAGCGGTGGATCTCGTCGAGGAAGAGGATCGTCCGCTGCCCGCTCGAGCCGAGCCGGTCGCGAGCGCGGGTCAGCACCTCGCGGACGTCCTTGACGGTCGCCGAGACGGCGGAGAGCTCCTCGAAGGCCGCGCCGGTCGTCTGCGCGACGATGCGGGCGAGCGTCGTCTTCCCGGTGCCGGGCGGCCCGTAGAGGATCGCGGAGCCGACGCGGTCCTCCGCGATCGCGAGCCGGAGCGCCGAGCCCTCGCCCAGCACTTGCTCCTGGCCGACGAACTCGTCCAGCGACCGCGGCCGCAGGCGGAGCGCGAGCGGCGCCACCTCCTGCATCCGCTCGCGGGCGGCATCGGCGAAAAGGTCGCTCATGCGGGAAGTATGCTCCGGCGCATGGGCACGACCGTCGAGCCGCTCGTCCGCCGGCTGAACGTCGTCTACCTCTACGTCACCGAGATGGGGCGCTCGGCCGCGTTCTACCGCGATCTGCTGGGGATCCCGCTCGAGGGTGACGATGACTGGCAGGAGGCGTCGCTCGGCGGGACTCGCTTCGCGCTGCACCGGGCGCACGAGGGCATCGGCGAGCTCTCGAGCGGCACCGTCCACGTGAACCTCGAGGTCGCCGACCTCGCTGCCGCGGAGGAGCGGCTGCGCGCCGACGGCGTCGATGTGCGCGAGTCGATGCGCGAGGACTGGGGCGCGTCAGCGAGAGTCGTGGACCCCGACGGGTACGAGGTCTACCTCTTCGAGCCGCCGGGACCGTGAGCGCGGAGGACTACAGCCAGCCGATCCTCGCCGGGGAGGGCGCCAGCGACTACGAGCGCTACCTGCGCACCGACGAGCTGCTCGCGCTGCAGAAGAACCCCGACGAGCAGGTGCACCGCGACGAGCTTCTCTTCCAGACCGTCCACCAGGCCTCCGAGCTCTGGCTGCAGCTGGCCTGGACGGAGGTCGAGGAGGCGACGCGACTGATCGAGGCGGGCGAGCTCGAGGACGCCCAGCGCCTGCTGCGCCGCTCCCACGGCTGCGTCGACTACGTGATCGCCCAGCTGGAGATGCTGGAGCACCTCTCGCCCTGGGAGTACCAGGCGGTGCGCAAGGTGCTCGGCCACGGCAGCGGGTTCGACTCGCCGGGCTTTCGCGAGATCCGCCGCGTGACGCCGCCGCTCGGGCAGGCGTTCCAGGCGCAGTTGCGCGACGCCGGCCTGAACGTGGTCGAGCTCTATGTGCGCGGCCGCGAGCTCGACGACCTCTACCAGCTCGCCGAGCTGCTGATCGGCTGGGACGAGCGGATCAGCCTCTGGCGGATGCGCCACTACCTGGTCGTGGCGCGGGTGATCGGCGACTCCGTGGTCGGGACGCAGGGAACGCCGGTCGAGCTGCTCGGCGGGCTGATCAAGCAGCGCTTCTACCCCGAGCTCTGGCAGGCCCGCAACCGGCTGACGGCGCTGGCCAACGAGGAGGACTGACTCGCTCCGCGACGAGGTCACCCAGCTCCTCCAGGAGCTGATCCGCATCAACACCGTGAATCCGCCCGGGAACGAGACGCGCGCGGCCGAGCTGCTGCGCGACTACCTCGGCGACAACGGGGTCGAGAGCGAGCTCTACGCGAGGACGCCCGAGCGCGCGAACCTCGTCGCGCGCCTCCCCGGAAGCGGTGTCGGCCCGAGCCTGCTGCTGCTCTCGCACACGGACACCGTCGTGGCCGACCCGGCTGAGTGGCAGGTCGACCCGTGGTCGGGCGAGGTGCGCGACGGCGAGCTCTGGGGCCGCGGCGCGCTGGACATGAAGGGCCAGGTCGCCGCCGAGGCCGTCGCGCTGGCGTCGCTCTCGCGCGAGGGCTTCGAGCCCGCAGGCGACCTCGTCTTCGCCGCGTGCGCGGACGAGGAGGTCGGCGCCGGCTACGGGCTCCAGTGGCTGTGCCGGAGCCACCCGGACGCCGTGCGCACCGACTACGCGCTGAACGAGGGCGCCGGGGAGCGGATGGAGCTCTTCGGCCGCGCCTTCTACCTCTGCTCGACCGCCGAGAAGATGAGCTCGCCCTTCCGCCTGTTCGTCCACGGGCGCGCGGGCCACGCATCGATGCCGGGGATCGCCGACAACGCGCTGGTGAAGGCGGCCGGGTTGATCGAGCGGCTCGCCTCCTACCGGCCGGAGCTCCAGCTCGGGCCCGAGACCGAGGCGATGATCCAGGCCGTCGCGGGCCGGCCGCTGGGCGCCGAGGAGGCCCTGGAGCTGGCGCGCGCGACCGACGCGGCGGCGGCGGAGCTGCTCGAGCCGTTGCTCTCCCTGACGCTCTCGCCGACGATGATCTCCGCCTCCGAGACCCGGAACGTGATCCCGCACCTCTGCACGGTCGACGTGGACTGCCGCCTGCTCCCGGGGCAGACGCAGCAGGAGGTGGAGCCGATCATCCGGGAGGTGCTCGGCGACGGCGACTTCGACTTCGGCTGGCTCGAGGGCTGGGGCGGGACGCGCTCGGAGCTGCGGACCCCGCTCTGGGACGCAGTCGAGAGCTTCGTCACGGAGATCGAGCCCGAGGCGGCGGTGCTCCCGGTCTGCGTCGCCGGTTTCACCGACAGCCACTGGCTGCGCGCGGCCTTCGGCACGGTCGCGTACGGCTTCTTCCCGTCGAACGCGATGGACCCGCAGGTCGCCGCCCGCCTGATTCACTCGGCGGACGAGCGCACCGCCGTCGCCGACCTCGAGCTCGCGGTCGAGTGCTTCCGCCACGCGGCCGTCGAGGTGACGGGCGGAAGCTAGGCTCTCCTGCCATGGAGGAGAAGATCCGCCTCGGGGGGATGGCGCTCGTCAACGGCGTGCTCGTCCACGGCCCCACCTCGTGGGCGTGCGCGGTCCGCACCGCCGACGGCGAGCTGAAGGTCGCCTCCGAGGTCAAGGCCTTCCGCGCCGCGGAGATCGGGAACCCGCTCCTGCGCGGGCCGGCGCGCATCGCCGAGGTCTTCTCGCTGCTGCCGCAGGTGCACCGCCGCCTCCCGGAGGCGAAGCTGCCGTTCCTGCGTCCGCAGATCCTCGCCGCGATGGCCGGCACCGCGGTGGCCGTGCGCGCCGTGAAGGAGTCGCCGCGGCTGAGCCCGCTCGCGCGCGAGCTGGTGGGCGGGATCCTCTCGCTCGCGCCCGCCGCGCTCGCGGTTCGCAGCAACGACCTCGCCGCCTATCACGGCGCCGAGCACATCTCGATCGGGACGTACGAGCACGACGAGCCGCGCGCCCGTGAGCACGAGCGCTGCGGCTCGCACCTGCTCGGCCCGCTCGTGCTCACCTCTGCCCTCGG
>DASSQK010000112.1:0-9502 GCA_035702555.1 Gaiellaceae bacterium
GTCGCCCAGGCCGAGGAAGGCGAGCGCGGTCTCGTCGAAGATCGCGACCGCGATCGTCAGCACCGTGTTCGCGATCAGGAGCGGCGCGACCTGCGGCAGCACGTGGCGCACGACGATGCGCGTGTGGCCGGCGCCGAGCGCCCGGGCCCGCTTGACGTAGACGCGCTCGCGGACGCTCTTCACCTGCGCGCGGATGACCCGCGCGGTGCTCGTCCAGAGCAGGATCCCGATCACGATCACGATGTGAAAGAGGCTCGGGCCCCAGATCGCGGCGACCACGATCATCAGCGGCACGTCGGGGATGACCAGGAAGTAGTCGGTGATGCGCATCAGCACGTTGTCCGTGCGCCCGCCGAAGTAGCCGGCCGCGACGCCGACGGTCCCGCCGATCACCATCGAGACGAAGGTCGCCGCGAACCCGACCACCAGCGAGATCCGGCAGCCCCACATCAGCAGCGAGAGCATGTCGATCCCGCCGTCGTCCAGGCCGAGCGGATGGCTCCACGACGGGTGGCCGAAGACCGGGCCGACCTGCTCGTGCGGGTCGTAGGGCGCGATCCATGGCGCGAGCACGGCGCAGACGACGACCACGAGCAGGATCCCCGCGCCGATCAGCGCGGAGGGCCGACGCTTGATCGTCTGCCAGACGATCCCCCGGCGCGAGCGGATCGGCTCGGCCTCGATGACGGGGCCCGGCTGGCGGACGGCGACGCTCATCGGCCGGCCCCCGGCCGATGAGGTGTGGAGAGGGCTTGGGGGGAACCGGGAGGTTCCCCCGATCCGAGTCCTCGGCGGAGCCGAGGCGAGCTCAGAAGAAGAAGGGGGCACGTGGGGGAAACCTGGTGTCCCCCACGGGAGGGAGCGGTAGGCGACCGACTCACTCGGTGATCCTCGGATCGAGGCGGAAGTAGAGGAGGTCGGCGATCAGGTTGAAGAAGACGACCGAGCAGGTCAGCAGCAGGAACGCCCCCTGCAGCATCGGGTAGTCGCGCTGCAGGACGGCGTCGTAGACCGCGCGCCCGATCCCGGGCCACGAGAAGACGGTCTCGATCAGGATCGCCCCCGCCACGATGTAGCCGAGCGAGAGCGCGATCAGCGTCGTGATCGGCAGCAGCGCGTTCCGCAGCGCGTGGCGGCGCAGGATCGCCCACGGCTTCAGCCCCTTCGCGCGGGCCGTGAGCACGTAGTCCTCGCCGAGCGTCTCGAGCATCGCCGAGCGGACGATCAGCGTGTACTCGCCGAACAGCACGAGGCCCAGCGTCAGCGACGGCAGCAGCATGTGCTCGCCGAGGTCCTTCACGTGCGTCGTGAACGAGGGGTCGATCAGGAACTCGTTCGACATCCCGCCCGTCGGGAGCGTCCCGGCGAACAGGATCACGAGCATCAGCCCGAGCCAGTGCGTCGGCATCGAGTAGAACGTGAGCGCCGTCGTCAGGCTGGCGCCCTCGGCCTTCGTGCCGCGCCTCCAGGCGGCCAGGATCCCGGTCAGCGTTCCTAAGACGATCGCGAAGAACGTCCCGAGCGCGACCATCGGCACCGTGTTGATCAGCGCCGTGCGCAGGTTGTCCGAGACCGGCTGGCTGTTGGCGAACGAGATGCCGAGGTTCCCGTGCGCGAGCTGCTGCAGGTAGAGGACGTACTGCTGGAACTTCGACTTGTCGAGGCCGAACTGCCGCTTCAGCGCCTGCCGCGTCTCCGGCGTCGCGTGCGGAACGCGGGCGAGGTTCGTCACGGCGCTGCCCGGAGCGAGCCGGAAGAGCGCGAAGTTGATCGTGACGGCGATGAAGACCGTCAGGACCGCGAAGATCAGCCGCTTGATGACGTAGTCCGCGCCCTTCACGGCTGACCCCGCTCGCCGTCCGCTGCCGTTACTGCCGGTGCACCCTCGACAGGCTCAGCTTGTTGATCGAGTTGAACGGGCCCTGCGGCGAGGCGACGAGGCCGCCCCAGTTCTTGCTCACCGCCCAGACGGCGTCCTGCTGCGCCAGCCAGATGTACGGCCGCTTCGCCTGCAGGTAGCGCTGCATCTTCCAGACGACCGCCTTCCGCTTGGCCTGGTTCGGCGTCAGCTGCTGCTGGGAGTACATCGCGTCGTAGCGCTTGTCGCAGTAGCCGCTGTCGCTCCAGCCGCCGTACTGCGCACACGTGACGACCGAGAGCATGAAGTCGGGGTCGATCAGCGCGACCCAGTCCCACATCGCGAGGTCGAACTTCGTGTACTTGCCGTTGGGGGCGGTGATCGCGTCGAAGGCCGCGGTCGAGTCGAGGGTGTGCTGCTTCAGCTGGATCCCGATCTTCTTGAAGTCCGGCTGGAGGATCTGGAACGTGCGGTTGACGCTGGGCACGTCGGTGGGGGTGATCACGTCGTACGACATCTTGTGGCCGTTCGCGACGCGGATCCCGCCTGCGCCCTTCTTGAAGCCCGCCTTGTCGAGGATGCTGTTCGCGAGCTTGAGGTTGAAGCTCTCCGGCTTCACCGCGGGGTTGTGCCAGGCGCCGGTCGCGGCCGGGATGATGGAGCTCGCCGGCTTTGCGTAACCGAGGAAGACGACGCGGATGATCTGCTTGCGGTCGATCGCGTGCGCCATCGCGGCCTTCACCTTGAGGTTCAGCAGCTCCTTGTGGCTGGTCTTCTTGGAGTTCGAGTTGATGATGAAGTCGGTCTGGTCGACGCCGGCCGCCGAGCGGACGTTGAATCCGCTCTTGAGCGTCTTGATCGCCGTTCCGGGAACGGCCTCGATCGCGTCGATCTCGTGCGCCTTGAGCGCGGAGACGAGCGCGTCCTCGTTCGAGAACATCCGCAACCCGAAGCCGTCGGCGAGCGGCTTCTCGCCGTAGAAGGAGCCGTTGCGCTGGAACAGCGCGATGTCGTCCTTCTTGAACTTCGAGAGCTTGAACGGGCCCGCGCCGACGAGCGGGTTGTTGGTGAAGGTCTTGAGGTCGTTGCCCTTGTGGCCCGTGTGCTTGCTCCAGACGTGCTGCGGCAGGATCGCGAACTGCTGGAACTGCCCGAGGACGTTGCCGGGAGCCTTGGTGTAGTTGACGACGAGCGTGGTCGCGTTCGGCGCCTTCGCGTTCTTGATGTGCGCGATCAGGCCCGCGGCGTTGGCCGCGCCGCCGGCCGCGTACTTGATGTCGGTGTTGATCGTCCAGGCCGCGTCCTTTGCGGTCAGCGGCTTCCCGTCCGTCCACTTCGCGCCTTTGCGGGTCGTGAACGTCCACGTCTTGCCGCCGTTCGTGGCCTTCCACTTCGTCGAGAAGTCCGCGACGAATTTCTTGTTCGCCTTGTCGTACTGGACCAGGAACGGGTAGACGTACTCGAAGGTCGAGTACGCGTCCTGGTTGAAGGCGACGTACGGGTTGAGCGAGTCGATCCGCGAGCTGGTACCGAGCCTGAACGTGCCGCCGCTCTGCGCCGCTGCGCGCGAGCTCGACCCGTTCGCCGTTGCCGCATACGCGGCCAAGCCCGCCGCGAGACACCCCGTCGCGAGCGCCGCGAGCCACCGCTTCTTCATCTCTGCCTCCTCCTCGTCACGCCCAGGGGGATTCGTCGAGCGTGAGCGTTCGCCGGTCGGCGTCGAGCGTATACCGAACCCCCAGCGGAAGTGCGGCCAGATGCTTGCCGTGCCCGAGCGGGAGCCGGTACAGCACCGGGACGCCGAGCGGCTCCAGGTGCTCCTCCAGCACGTCCTCGAGCGAGCGGGAGCGGGCCCAGTCGGAGGCCGGTCGAATGTCGCCCCAGTCGCAGTCCTTCATCTCGCCGACGACGCACCCTGCCAGGTCGTCGAGCTTCCCGGCATGGCGCAGCTGGGTCAGGAAGCCGTCGATGTAGTACGGCGGCGCCTTCACGTCCTCGAAGAACAGGATCGCCCCGGCGGCGTCGAACTCCCACGGCGTCCCCATCGTCTGCATCAGCAGCCAGAGGCAGCCGCCCACGAGCGGGGCCGTGACCGTCCCGCCACGGATGGCGCGCGTGTAGGGGTCGTCCGGATCCGGGGGGACCGGCCCGAGCGCGTCGGTCGTCAGCACCTGCAGCAGGCGCTCCCGGGTGAAGGCGGTGACCTCGGGGTCGCCAACGCCGACGAGGCCGTTGCCGTAGATCGTCGGGAACCCGGCGCGGCGCGCGACCGCCACGTGGAGGGCCGTGATGTCGGAGAAGCCGACGAGCGGTTTGGGGTTGGCCGCGATCGTCTCGAAGTCGAGGTGCGGGATCGTCTGCGCCGAGCCGTAGCCGCCCTGCAGCGCCTGGACGACGTCGACCTCCGGGTCGGCGAAGAGCGCGTTCAGGTCTGCGGCGCGGTCCTCGGGAGTGCCGGCCACGTAGTCGTCGCGGTCGTAGACGTGCGGCGCCAGCTTCACCCGGTAGCCCTGCGACTCCCACCACTCGACGCCGCGGAGCACCTCCGAGCGCGCGTCGTAGGGGCTGGCGGCCGCGGCGACGCCGATCGTCCCGCCGGGAGGGAGCGCCTTCGGCTTCACGCGCGGGATTCTCCCGGAAGGTGGCGCGCGCGTGGCAGCGGGAAGACGCGGCCCGCGGCGGCCGCGGCCATGCGCGCCTTTCGGCGCTCGAGCTCCCGGCGGGAGCGTGCGAGGTGGCGGCGCAGGCTCGCCTCGAGCCACGGGCCAGGCTCCCGCGCGCCGGGCTCGCCCCGGAGGGACGCGAGCTCGCGCCAGAGGTCGGGGCCGGGGTCGGCGTCTGCCATCGCGCCCCAGCAGGCGCGGCGCGCACGCCGGCCGCGGCGGCCGCGCTCGATCCGGAACGCCTCGTGCGAGAGGTCGGAGCAGAGCCAGTTGAGCCCGACGCGCGCCAGGTGCTTCTCAGCGCCGGCCGGATCCTCGAGCGCGCGCTCGAGGTTCGCGATGTCCGCCTCGGTCTGCTCGTGCGGGTACCGCGGCGCGTCGATCGCGTCGATCCCGTGCAGCCCCCGTGCGAGCGCCGTGAAGCGCCGGCGCGGATCGCCGGAGGCGTCGCCGAGGCCGAGCCCGAAGCGCTCGAGCTCCCGCGCGCGGGGCGCGAAGTCGAGCACCGGCCTGTCGAGCAGCAGCCGCGCGCAGAGCTCGGTCAGCTTCGCCAGGTAGTCGAAGTCGACCCCTTCCGTCGTGTCGTACTGCGTGTGGTACTCGGTGCGGTTGAACTCGTCGGTGAAGGTCGAGACGTTGATCCCGGGGATCCCGGCCGCGAGGAACGGCCAGACCTCGGTCCACGTGTTCGGCCGGTCGAGCCTCCAGCCGTGCGGGAGCAGGCCGTCGCGCTCCGCCGTGCGACAGTGGCGGCGGATCCACCTCGTCAGCTCGGGCGGCACGTCGAGGGTGAAGACGTCGCCGCGCCGGCCTGAGCCCTCGACGTTGAGGTAGAAGGGCGAGCCGGTCGTCCACTCGCGGTGCTCGGCCACGACCTGGTACCAGGCGCCGTAGCACCAGTCGTAGGCGGACTCCGCGATGCCGTACTCCTCGGCGGTGTGCGAGACGAACGCGATCGTCCGCTCCGGGCGGACGCCTGCTTCGTTGAACGCGCGCGCGAGCTCGAGCGTCACCGCCACGCCCGTGGCGTCGTCGAAGGCGGCCCGGAACCAGCCGTCGTGGTGGCCGGCGACGACCGCCGGCGCGCCGCGGCGACGGCCCGAGAGCTCGCCGACGACGTTCCAGCCGGTGCTCGGCTTCCGTGGCGCGCGCAGGACGACCCGCACCTCGCCCTCGAGCTTCGGCGCGTCCTCACGGCGGATCGTCACGCACGGGGGGCCCTCCGCGTGCCAGATCCCGTCAAAGGTGCCGAGCGCGTTCGGCGCCTGATAGAAAGGCCCGCCCTCCGGCGCGTAGAGCACCATCGCCTTCGCCCCGCGCAGGCCCAGCTCGAGCCCGACGTGGTAGGGCCAGAGGCGCGCGACCTGCCACTCGACGAGCGCAATCCTGCCTCCGACGTCGAGCCGGTCGAGCTGTCTGCGGCCGCCGCGGCCCACGCGGACGAGCTCGCCACGCACGCCGCGCGCACCGGTCTCGGGGACGCCGCCGAACGACGCGCCCTCGACCCGCGTCCCGTCGGCGAGCTCGACGTAGGCCTCCCGCAGCCGCCAGCCGTCGACCGGCACCGGCTCCTTGACGACGTGCTGCAGGCCGTGCGAGCGCATCTCGCCGGCGATGAAGCCGACCGCCTCGCGCTCCTCGGGCGTGCCCGCAACCCGGAAGCCGAGCGGGTGCGAGCCGGTCGACGCGAGCCGCTCGACGACGCGCCGCAGGTACTCGGGCGAGAACCTCACGGCCTCCCCTCCTCCAGCCCGACCAGCGTCTCCCGCACGAGCTCGCCGATCGCGTTCAGGTCGTACCCGCCCTCCTGGACGACGACCGTCGGCAGCGCGAGCGTCCCGAGCAGCCGGCCCGCCTCCCGGAAGGCGGCGCCGCTCACCCGCAGGGGGCTCTCAGGGTCCTCGGCGGCCGCGTCGACGCCGAGCGCGACAACGAGGGCCGACGCGCCGCGGGCCCAGCCGACCAGGTCGGCCACCGCCTCGAGCCAGGCTCCGTCGCTGGAGCCGGGCGCGAGCGGCAGGTTGAGGTTCGAGTCGTCGCTCTCGTCCGCGAAGCCGAGGAAGTGCGGGAACCAGCCCGCCGCGGGGTCGACGTGGACCGAGCCGGTGCGCACGTCGGCGCGGCCGCGGAAGATCTCCTGGGTGCCGTTGCCGTGGTGCGCGTCGATGTCGAGCACGGCGACCGGCCCGGCGGCCGAGAGCGCGGCAGCCGCGATCGCCGCGTTGTTCAGGTAGCAGGAGCCGCCGTAGGCCGAGCGCGTGACGTGGTGGCCCGGCGGCCGGGTGCAGGCGTACGCGGCCGGCTCGCCGGCGAGCACGAGGTCGACCGCCGTCAGCGCAGCGTCGGCGCCCGCGCGGGCCGCCTCCCATGTTCCCGGCCCCACGAGCGTCATCGTGTCGTAGGCGAACCAGCCCGGCTTCGCCCAGACGGCGGTCGCCGGCCGACGCGCGCCCAGCTCCCGGTGCGCGAAGACGTACGGCACGACCTGCTCCTGCGGCACCTCCGCCGAGTGCCACTCGTCCCAGGCGGAGGCGAGGTAGGCCAGCAGCTCCTCGTCGTGGACCGCGAGCAGCGCCTCGTCGAAATGCGGCTCCGCGTCGACGAACCGAGCGTCGAGGGCGCCGCGGATGGCGAGCGCGCGGGCGGGCGTCTCGGCCGCGGGCCCGGGCACGCCGACCCAGATCTCCGCGGCCGGCTCGTGGAGCAAACAGCGATCGCTCCAGACGACCGGCATGGAAAGCTCCACGCGGCGACTCTACAGTCCTCCCGTGGCCGAGTCCGCTCCAGACCCCAGAGGCCCCCGCCCGCGCGAGCTCGGCGTGCGCATCGGCGAGCTCGAGCCCGGCCCGAGCAACTCGATCGCCGACGTCGAGGGCATTCGGGTCGGCCACGTCACGGTCTGGCGCGACGAGCCGGACCCGCCGGAGGGGCGCGGCGTCGCGCGGACGGGCGTGACGGCGGTCGTGCCGCCCTCGCTGCCGCTGCCCGCGGGCGTCGCCGTGCTGAACGGCGCCGGCGAGCTGACCGGCTCGCACGAGATCCGCGAATGGGGCGTGCTCGAGACCCCGGTCTACCTGACCTCGACCCATGCTGTCGGCCGCGTCTACGACGGCGCGATCGAGCTCGCCGTGCGGGACGACCCGCTCGTCGGCGTGGAGGAGTTCATCATCCCGGTCGTCGGCGAGTGCGACGACGGCTACCTCAGCGATGCGCGCACCGTGCATGTTGAGCGCGAGGACGTGGCGCGCGCGGTCGACGGCGCCACCGGCTGGCCCTTCGCGGAGGGCGCGGTCGGCGCAGGAACCGGGATGAGCTGCCTCGGCTGGAAAGGGGGCATCGGCAGCGCGAGCCGCCGGGCCGGCGACCACGTCGTCGGAGTCCTGCTGCTCTGCAACTTCGGCGCCCCGCGTCAGCTGACGATCGCGGGCGTCCCGGTCGGCCGCGAGCTCGCCGGAGACGAGCCTCCGAAGCCGGGCGGGAGCTGCATCGCCGTGGTCGCGACGGACGCGCCGGTCTCGTCCGCGTCGCTGGAGCGCGTCGCGCGTCGCGCCGGCCTCGGCCTCGCACGGATGGGCTCGGTCGCCCACCACGGCAGCGGCGAGATCTTCATGGCCTTCTCGACCCGGCGCGGCGAGGTCGAGGGCCGGGACCTCGACGCGCTGTTCGCCGCCACGGTCGAGGCCACCGAAGAGGCCGTGCTGAACTGCATCTGGGCCGCCGACGACGTGACCGGCCGCGAGGGCCGTGTCCAGCGAGGCCTGCCGCACGAGGAGACGCTCGCGATCCTGCGCGCGCACGGAGCGCTCGCGTGAAGGTGCTCGTCGTCGGCACGGGCGGCGTCGGCAGCGCGGCCGCGGCCGTGGCGCAGAAACGTGACTTCTTCGAGCGGATGACCTTCGCCGACCTCGACCCCGCGCGGCCGCAGGCGCTCGTCGACAGGCTCGACGACGGGCGCTTCGCCGCGGCCGGGGTCGACGCCTCCGACCGCGCCAGCGTCGCTGCGCTCGCGCGCGAGCACGACGTCGTCCTGAACGCGACCGACCCGCGCTTCAACCTGCCGGTCTTCGAGGCCGCCTTCGAGACGCGCCGCACGTACCTCGACATGGCGATGTCGCTGTCGCGCCCCGGCACCCTCCTCGGCCAGGAGCAGCTCGACGCGCACGAGCGCTGGCAGGAGGCGGGCCTGCTCGCGCTCGTCGGGATCGGCGTCGAGCCCGGCCTCTCCGACGTCTTCGCGCGCTACGCGGCCGACCACCTCTTCGCCGAGATCGACGAGGTCGCCGTCCGCGACGGCGCGAACCTCGCGGTCGAGGGCTACGACTTCGCGCCGACCTTCTCGATCTGGACGACGATCGAGGAGTGCCTCAACCCGCCGCTCGTCTGGGAGCGCGAGCGCGGCTGGTACACGACGGAGCCGTTCAGCGAGCCGGAGGTGTTCGACTTTCCCGAGGGCATCGGGCCGCTCGAGTGCGTGAACGTCGAGCACGAGGAGGTCGTGCTCGTCCCCCGCTGGGTCGAGTGCAACCGCGTCACGTTCAAGTACGGCCTCGGCGAGGAGTTCATCGACGTCCTGAAGACGCTGCACAGGCTCGGGCTCGACTCGACCGAGCCGGTGTCGGTGCGCGGGGTCGAGGTGGCTCCGCGGGACATGGTCGCGGCGGCGCTGCCCGACCCGGCGACCCTCGGCGACCGCATGCATGGCAAGACGTGCGCGGGCACCTTCGTCACCGGCACCGGGAAGGACGGGCAGCCGCGCTCGACCTACCTGTACCACGTCTCCGACAACGAGCAGACGATGCGCGAGTACGGCTCGCAGGCCGTCGTCCTGCAGACCGCGCTCAACCCGGTCGTCGCGCTCGAGCTGCTCGCGAACGGGAGCTGGAGCGGCGCGGGCGTGCTCGGCCCCGAGGCGTTCGACGCGGTGCCGTTCCTCGAGCTGCTCACCGCCTACGGCGAGCCGTGGAAGCAGAGCGACCGCTAG
>DASSQK010000113.1:0-3987 GCA_035702555.1 Gaiellaceae bacterium
GTCACCGTCGAGTAGCCGTGGGCGCCGCGCAGCTCGCCGCGTTCCTCGGCGTCTCCGCGGTCGTGATCGTCACTCCGGGACAGGACACGGCCCTGACGATCCGCAACACGCTCCTCGACGGGCGCAGGGGCGGCCTGGCCACCGCGGCCGGGGTCGTCAGCGGCCAGCTGACGTGGGCGCTGGCTGCGAGCGCGGGGCTTTCCGCGGTGCTGCTGGCGTCGGCGCCGGTGTTCACGGCGATCCGCGTCGCGGGAGCGGCGTACCTCGTGTTCCTCGGCGCGCAGTCGCTCGTCGCCGCGGTGCGCGGTGCGCGCGCCTCGCGCTCCGCCCGGCCGCAGCGCCGGCGGGCGCCCTACCGCCAGGGCGTCCTCAGCAACCTCGGCAACCCGAAGATGGCGGTCTTCTTCACGAGCCTGCTGCCCCAGTTCACGTCCTCGTTCGCGGGGATGCTCGGGCTCGGCCTCGTCTTCGCCTCGCTCACGCTCGTGTGGCTCGGCGCGTATGCCCTCGCGGTCGCGAGGGCCTCTGGCTTCCTGCGGCGCCCGGCCGTGCGGCGGGCGCTCGATGCGCTGACGGGGGTCGTGCTCGTCGCGCTCGGCGTCCGCGTCGCGGCGGATCGCTAGGCGTCCTGCAGCCGGCCGTGGACGGGGACGTTGCGGAGCGCCAGGCGCTCGACCGCGCGCGGCAGGTGCGGCCGTGAGCGCAGCTTCCCGCCCACGACGTCGAGCCCGAGCACGGCCCGGATCAGGAGCAGCGGCGCGCCCGCGGCCCACGACTGCGGCTTGAGCGCGCCCGGGTACTCCACCGGCATGCGCGCGAGGTCGCGGCGGAAGCCGGCGAAGACCTCGGGCAGCTGGTTGTTGAACGCCTCGGCCGCGTCGAGCAGCGCGTCCACGACGCGCGCCGCCTCGTCTGCGAAGCCGTAGCGGCGCATGCCCTCGGCACAGATCGCCGTGTCGTGCGGCCACACGCTGCCGCAGTGGTACGAGAGCGGGTTGTACCCGCCGTCGCGCTCCGACATCGAGCGGATGCCCCACCCGCTGAAGAGGTCGTCGCGCAGCAGGGCCCGGACGGTCGCCGCCGCGCGTCGCTCCTCGACGATCCCGCTGAAGAGGAGGTGCCCGATGTTGCTCGTCAGCGAGTCGACCTGGTTCTTCCCGCCGTCGAGGGCGAGCGCGAAGTGGCCGCGCCCGGAAACCCAGAAGTCGCGGTTGAAGCGCTCCTTCAGCCTCGCCGCCTCCCGCTCCAGGCGCTCAGCCGTCTCCCCGTCGTTCCAGACCCCCCGGGCGAGGCGCGCGGTGCGCAGCCGGGCGTCGTAGGCGTAGCCCTGGATCTCGCACGTCGCGATCGGCGGCTCGGCGAGGCGGCCGTCGGCGAAGCGGATCGAGTCGTCGGAGTCCTTCCAGCACTGGTTGTCGAGCGCGACGTCGGAGTCGGAGCGCTTGCGGTACTCGAGGTAGCCGTCGGCGTCGAGGTCCGCGGGCCCCTCGAGCCACTCCAGCGCGCGGCGCGCGTGCGGCTCGGCGCGGCGCACGAAGGCGTCGTCGCCCGTCTAGCGGTGGTACTCGTCGATCACGATCAACCACCAGAGGGTCGAGTCGTGGCTGCCGTAGTACGGCGTGTGCGGGATCTCGTTCAGCGCGGCGAGCGTCCCCCGGCGCAGCTCGTGCGGGATCTTGCCCGGCTCGGCGTCGCGCCAGTTGTCCCACTCGGTCGCCTGCATCTCGGCGAGCGCCTCCAGCGCGGCCGCGGCGAGGTCGGCGTGGAACGGCAGCGCCTCGTAGGCCGCGATCAGGCTGTCCCGCCCGAACGCGGTCATGAACCACGGCAGCCCGCCGCCGGGCATCGCGTGCGTGATGGTGACGTTGTCCGGCCTGATGCGAAGCGCCGCGAGGTCGAGGTTCGACTGCCGGTACGTCCGTTCGAGGGCCTCGTGCTCGGTCTCGAGCTGCGGCGTCTTCTCCAGCCACTCGTCGACCGAGAGCGCCATCTTGGGCGCGTGCTCGTGGAAGTCGCAGCAGCGCAGCAGCGGCGGGCGCCGGCGGCCCTCGACGATCGGCGTCACGTCGATGCAGAGGCTCCACGTCTCGCGCGGCCGCAGGCGGAGGTCGAACCGCGCGCGCCGGCCGCCAACGTCTCCCGAGCGGTTGAAGGTGAGCGCCGTCCCGCGCCGGTAGCCACGGCGCTCGTGCCAGAGCGTCACCGAGCGCGCCCTCGCCTCGCGCCAGCTGCGGCCCGCGCCGTTCCCGCCCTGCTGGGCCTCCATCACGTCCGCGAAGTCGGAGCCGTACCGCACCTCGACCCGCACCTCGCGCGCCTCGGGGCTCAGGTTCTGCACCACGACGTCCTCGTGCATGCCCTCGGTGACGAAGCGGTCGCGCCGAACGGCGACGTCCTCGCCGCCGCCGACGATCCGCGCGGGGTAGTAGTCGACTCGGCGGCTCGAGAGCGGCTCGATCGGCTCGCCGTCGACGAGCACCTCCCAGCTGGAGAGGTGACGGACGTCCTGGTAGAAGAGCCCTTCCGCCTCGCGCGCCTCCACGTTCCCCGCCGAGTCGGAGTACATGAAGGTGCAGCCGTCCAGGATGACCAGCGCGGTGTCGTCCACGGGCGTTCACTTCCCGTCCGCCCGATACCGTCAATCCTGTGAACGTCCTGGCGCAGATCGGCGACGGGCTCTGGAACGCCTTCCGCATGTTCTGGGAGGTGTGGTGGGCGCTCGTACTGGGCTTCCTGCTCTCGGGGATCGTGCAGGCGTGGGTACCGCGGGAGCCGCTCGAGCGCGCGCTCGGCGACCGTGGCCCGCGCGCGCTCGCCCTCTCGACGGGCCTCGGCGCCGCCTCGTCGTCGTGCAGCTACGCGGCGGTCGCGATCGCGAAGTCGCTCTTCCAGAAGGGTGCGAGCCTCGCCTCGGCGATGGCCTTCCAGTTCGCCTCGACGAACCTCGTCTTCGAGATCGGGATCGTGATCTGGCTCTTCCTCGGCTGGCAGTTCACGCTGGCCGAGTTCGCCGGCGGGCTGCTGCTGATCGTGCTGATGTGGATCGGCGTGAAGCTGCTGGTCCCCCGGCACGAGGAGGAGCAGGCGCGCGCCCACGCGCAGGCGGCCGACTCGGGCCACGTCCATCCGACCGCGGGCGGCTCGCGCATCCTCTCGCTGGACAGCTGGACCGACGTCGCGCGCAACTTCCGCGGCGACTGGGTGATGCTCTGGAGGGAGATCACGCTCGGCTTCCTGATCGCCGGGTTCGTCGCGCTGCTGCCGATGGACTTCTTCAACAGCCTCTTCCTGACCGACCGGGGCGGTGCGCTGCAGCTGATCGAGAACGTGATCGTCGGGCCGCTCGTCGCGGTGCTCTCGTTCGTCTGCTCGGTGGGGAACATCCCGCTCGCGGCCGTGCTCTGGGCCGGCGGGATCTCGTTCTCGGGCGTGATCGCGTTCGTCTACGCCGACCTGATCATCATCCCGCTCGTCCTGATCTACGGCCGCTACTACGGCTGGCGGATCGCGGCGGTGATCGTGTCGCTGATGTTCGGCGCGATGGTGGTCGCGGCGCTCGCGATCGACGGGCTCTTCTCGGCCGCGGGCCTGATCCCGCAGGACCGGCCCTCGATCGACTCGATCACCGAGCGGGAGATCACCTGGAACTACACGGCGGTGCTGAACATCGTGTTCACGCTCGTCGCGGTCGCGCTCTTCGCGCTTACGCTGCGGCGAGGGGCGCGCGATCCCGTCTGCGGCATGTCGGTCGACCGCGGCCGCGCCCTCTCGCTCGAGCACGACGGCAAGCGCTACTACTTCTGCGGGCCCGGGTGCCGCGACCGCTTCGCGGCCGATCCGGAGCGGTACGCCTCGGGTTCGCCGCCTCCCGCCGAGCACGCGCACGCGCATCACCACTAAGATCGAGCCGTCGACGGGAGGCAGGATGCGCGTCTGTGCCGAGTGCGGTGGAGAGCTCGAGGCGGCGTATCGCTTCTGCCCGTGGTG
>DASSQK010000114.1:0-4736 GCA_035702555.1 Gaiellaceae bacterium
GTCTACCTCTCGTGGCTCGGGCCGGAGGGTCTGAGAGAGGTGGGGGAGGCCTGCAGCGCGCTCGCGGAGCACGCGAAGGAGCGCCTCGGGCGGGAGCTGGTGTTTGCCGACCGGCCGACGTTCAAGGAGTTCGCCGTGCGCGTCGGACGGCCGGCGCAGGAGGTCGTGCGCGAGGCGCGGGCCCGCGGCGTGCACCCCGGCTACGTGCTCGGCCGCGACTACTCCGGGATGGACGACGTCCTGCTCGTCGCGCTCACCGAGAAGCGCACGCCGGACGAGATCGACCGGCTCGCCCGAACGCTGGACGAGGTCGGCGCGTGAAGCTCCTCTACGAGAAGTCGCAGGCAGGTCGCCGTGCCGGCCGACCGCCGCGGCCCGACCTGCCCGTCCCCGAGCTCCCCGAGGAGGTGCGCCGCGCGGAACCGCCGCGCCTCCCGGAGCTCGCCGAGCCCGACCTCCTCCGCCACTTCACCGAGCTCTCGCAGCGGAACTTCGGCATCGACACCGGCTTCTACCCGCTCGGCTCCTGCACGATGAAGCACAACCCGCGCGTGAACGAGCGCCTCGCAGCGCTGCCGGGCTTCCGCGATTTGCACCCGCACCAGGAAGCCGAGGGCGCGCAGGGCGCGCTGCGGGTCTGCTGGGAGCTGCAGGAGGTGCTCGCCGAGATCACCGGCCTCGAGGCCGTCTCGCTGCAGCCCGCCGCGGGCTCGCAGGGCGAGGTGACGGGCCTGATGCTCTTCCGCGCGTACTTCGCCGACCGCGGCGAGTCCGAGCAGCGGCGGAAGGTCGTGATCCCCGACACCGCACACGGCACGAATCCCGCCAGCGTCACCATGGCCGGCTACGAGCTCACCCACGTCAAGACCGACCCGCGCGGGAACATCGACGTCGACGACCTACGGGAGCAGGTCGACGAGCACACGGCCGGCCTGATGCTGACGAACCCCTCGACGCTCGGCCTGTTCGACGAGAACATCGAGGAGATCGCCGAGATCTTCCACGGGGCCGGCGCCCTCATGTACTACGACGGCGCGAACCTGAACGCCGTCTGCGGGATCTCGCGACCGGGCGACATGGGCTTCGACATCGTCCACATCAACCTGCACAAGACGTTCTCGCAGCCGCACGGCGGCGGCGGCCCCGGCGGCGGCCCGATCGCTGCGGCGAAGCGGCTGGAGCCGTACCTGCCGGTCCCGGCGATCGTCCGCGAAGGCGACGGCTACGCGTTCGACTACGACCGGCCGGAGTCGATTGGCAAGGTGCGCGGCTTCTTCGGCCCGTTCGGCGTCTTCGTGCGCTCGCTTGCCTTCATCCGCGCGTACGGGCCGCAGCTGCGCGAGATGTCCGAGGCCGCGGTGCTGAACGCGAACTACCTGCTCGCGCGCCTCCGCGACGCCTACGAGCTGCCGTACGACCGGCTCTGCATGCACGAGTTCGTCCTCTCTGCGCGGCCGCTGAAGCGCGAGCACGGCGTGACGGCGACGGACGTCGCCAAGCGGCTGATGGACTACGGCTTCCACCCGCCGACGATCTACTTCCCGCTCGTCGTGCCGGAGGCGCTGATGGTCGAGCCGACCGAGACCGAGGCCAAGGAGACGCTCGACGAGTTCGCAGACGCGATGGTCGCGATCGCGCGCGAGGCCGCCGACGACCCGGAGCTGCTGAAGAGCGCGCCGCACGGCCGGGTGGTGGGGAGGCTCGACGAGGTGAAGGCGGTCAAGAAGGCGGTTCTCCGCTACCTCTTCGACGAGCACCCCGACCTGGCGGCCGGCGACGACCGCGGGCCGACGGCGACGGTGGAGGCCCCGAAGGGCGCCTGATGATCGACCTGCGCTCCGACACGAAGACCAGGCCGTCGGCGGAGATGCGCGCCGCGATCGCCGCGGCCGAGGTCGGCGACGAGCAGCGGCGCGAAGACCCGACCGTGAACGAGCTCGAGCGCCGCGCGGCCGTGCTGCTCGGCCAGCAGGAGGCTGTCTACGTTCCGACTGCGACGATGGCCAACGAGATCGCGCTGCGCATCCACGGCGAAGCCGGCGACGAGGTGATCGCGGAGGAGAACTCGCACATCTTCGTCTCGGAGCTCGGCGGCCCCGCGGTGCACGCGGGCCTGATGACGCGGCCGATCCGCTGTCCGAACGGCCGCTTCACGCCCGACCAGATCCGCGAGACCTTCCGCGGCGGCGACGCCACGCATACGCCGGCGACGCGGATCGTCTCCGTCGAGAACACGCACAACGCCTCGGGCGGGCGCGTGTGGCCGCTCGACGAGCTCGACGCGGTCGTCGCGACCGCGAGGGAGCTCGAGCTACGGCTTCACCTCGACGGCGCGCGCGTGCTCAACGCCGCGGTCGCGCTCGGGATTCCCGCCGCGGAGATCGGCGGCCGGTTCGACACCGTGACGCTCTGCCTCTCGAAGGGTCTCGGCTGCCCGCTCGGCGCACTCGTCGCGGGCTCGCCCGAGCGGATGGCGAAGGCGCGGCGGCTGAAGCATCTGTTCGGCGGCGCGATGCGGCAGGCCGGAATCGTGGCGGCGGCCGGCGTCTACGCGCTCGAGCGCAACGTCGACCGGCTGGCCGAGGATCACGTGCGGGCACGGCGCCTGGCGGAGGGCCTTTACGACGCGGGCGTGCCGGTGCAGCTCGAGCAGGTCGAGACGAACTTCGTCCAGGTCGACGTCGGCCCTCTCGGCCTCGGCCCCGCGGAGGCGCTCGAGCGGCTGATGCAGCAGGGCGTAGGGCTCTCGATGACCGTCCACCCGACGCGGCTGCGCGCGGTCACACACCTCGACATCGACGACGAGGACGTCGAGCGCGCGGTCGAGCTGATCCCGCGCGCCCTCGGAGCTCTTGCCCGCGCCTCCTGAGCGGTTCCGCCGCCTCGTGCTCGAGGCGCAGGCGGAGGGACGCCTCCCGAGCGTCTCCGCGGCGGTCTTCCGCGGCGGCGAGGTCGTCTGGGAGGACGCGGTCGGGCTGGCCGACGTGGAGGGCGGCGTCCGGGCGACGACCGGGTCGCAGTACGCGATCGCGTCGATCACGAAGACGTTCACCGCCGCGTCGGTGCTGCAGCTGCGCGATGCGGGGAAGCTCCACCTCGAGGACCCGCTCTCGCGCCATCTCCCCGAAGCGGCGCACGGCACGCCCACGCTGCGGCGCATGCTCTCGCACGCCTCCGGCCTGCAGCGCGAGCCGCCGGGCGAGGTCTGGGAATCGCTTCAGTTCCCCGGCGAGGAGGAGCTGCTGCAGACCTTCGCGGAGGCCGAGCAGGTGCTGCCGCCCTCGACGGCGTGGCACTACTCGAACCTCGCCTACGCGCTGCTCGGCCACGTCGTCGCGCGCGTCTCCGGGATGGCGTTCCAGGACTACGTGCGCGAGCGGCTGCTGTCGCCGGTCGGCCTCGAGCACACGCTCTGGGGGCCGGGGGAGCACGCGGCGCTGCCGTACTTCGTCGAGCCGTACTCCGACGCGGTGCAGCGCGAGCCGGTGCTCGAGGCCGGCGGCAAGGGCGGCGAGTCCGGCCTCTACAGCACCGTCGGCGACCTCGCGCGCTGGGGCTCGTTCCTCTCCTCGCCCGACGAGTCCGTGCTCGCGCCGGCGTCGGTCGCCGAGATGCACGACCTGCAGATCATGGCCGAGCCCGACTGGACGCTCGGCTGGGGCCTCGGGATCGAGCTCTGGCGCCGCGGCGAGCGGGTCTTCGGCGGCCACACCGGCGGCTTCCCGGGGTTCCTGTCGGTGCTGCTCTACTCGCGGCGCGACGGGATCGGCACGGTGCTGCTGACCAATTCCGGCCGCTGGCCGAAGCTGAGCGCGACCGCGCTCGACCTCGCCGAGGCGGCGCTGGAGGAGCTCGCGCCGGAGCGCGACCCCTGGACGCCGGCGGAGGCCCCGCCGGCCGAGATCGTGCCGCTCCTCGGACGCTGGTGGTCCGAGGGCGACGAGACGATCTTCAGCTGGCGCGACGGCAAGCTCGAGGCGCGCCCTGCGGCGGCGCCGCCCGAGCGCGAGCCGTCGGTTTTCGAGCCGGAGGGCGACGACCGCTTCCGCGTCGTCTCCGGCCGTGAGCGGGGCGAGGTGCTGCGCGTCGTGCGCGACGGCGACGGCGAGGTCGTGCGCCTCTACTGGGCGACGTACCCGTTCACGCGCGAACCCGAGCTCTTCGGCACGCAGCCCTAGCGGTCGCCGGCGACCCAGAAGCCGGCCGCGACGCCGACGTAGACGGCGGCGAGGAGGAAACCCTCCCAGCGGCGGCCGCGGCCGTCGGAGACGGTGAACGCCACGAGCACGGCCGCGCCGCCCATCGCGCCGAGCTCGATCGGCCGGAACGCGAGCGGCAGGGCCGGCGTGACGAGCCAGGAGAGGAGCGCGACGACCGGCGTCACGAGCAGCGCGACCTGCGCGCTCGAGGAGATGGCGATCTCGGTCGCGAGCGGGAGCTTGCCGCGGTGCGCGATCACGATCGCGCCGCCGTGCTCCGCCGCGTTCCCGACAATCGCGACGATCACCGCCGCGATGAAGAACTCGGAGATCCCGGCCGCGTGGGCGAACGAGTCGAGCGAGTGGACGAGCGTCTCGCTGATCAGCGCCGTCACGACGGTCGCGGCGCCGAGCGTCACGAGCGAGACCGGCAGCGACCAGCCGCCGGCGGGCGCCTCCTCGCCGCTCTCCTCGTGCAAACGCTTGTGTCGCGCGAGCGACCAGCGCGTGACGCCGAGGTAGATCACCAGCAGCACG
>DASSQK010000115.1:0-3751 GCA_035702555.1 Gaiellaceae bacterium
GATCCAGGCCCCGATCGCCATCAGCGCGACGAGGACGAGCCACCCGTAGCTGTGGCCGTACGCGGACGGGAAGTGGTTGCTCAGCATCGCGAAGACGACCGGCAGCGTCAGGTAGTTGTTGTGCACCGACCGCCGCTTGGCTTCGAGCGCCGGAGCCGGGTCGGGCTCACGGTAGTCCTCCTTCGCGCGGATCAGCTCGCGGTGGGCCGGGATGATCACGAAGAAGACGTTCGCGACCATGATCGTCCCGAGCATGGCGCCGACCTGCAGGTACGACGCGCGCGGCGCGAAGAGCTCCGAGCAGCCCCAGGCGGCGAGCGTGGTCAGGCCCAGGATCGCCGCCGCGAGCCACAGCTCGCTGCGCACGTACCGGCACAGCCCGTCGTAGACGACCCACGCCACGACGAGCAGGGCGATGCTGACGGCGATCGCCCAGCCCGTCCCCAGCGGGTCGCCCGGCTGGACGAGGTAGGTCGACGCGTTGAAGTAGTAGAGGACGACCAGCAGCGCGAATCCGGAGAGCCAGGTCGTGTACGCCTCCCACTTGAACCAGTGCAGGACGTCGGGCAGGCGGGGCGGCGCGGGGACGTACTTCTGGACGCGGTAGAAGCCGCCGCCGTGGATCTCCCACGACTCGTCGTCGCGCAGGTGGTTGTCGAGCGCGACGAAGTAGAACGACGTTCCGATCCAGACGATCCCCGCCATCACGTGGAGCCAGCGGGCAAGGAACTGGAGCCACTCGTTCGCGTACGGATCCACTAGCTGCGTTTCCAGCGGTCGCGGGCGATTGCGACGAGCTCGCGAAGCGCCGTCTCGAGCTCCTCCTCGCGTGGCCGCTCGAGCCGCTCCCGCAGCACCTCGAGGATCTCGGCCTTCGGCCGCCCGTCGACGAAGACGACGAAGCGGAAGCCGAACCGCTCCTCGTAGACCGCGTTCAGGCGCGCGAGCTCGGCCGCCGTCGTCGGATCGGCCTCCGCGCCCTGCTCGGCCGCCGACCGCGCGGACAGCCCACCGGCCCCGATCGCCGGATGTGCGTTCAGCGCCTCGAGCTTCTCCGCCTCGTCGAGCTCGCCGATCACCTCGGGCGCCGCCTCGAGCGGCTCCGCGCGCTGCGCCAGCAGCTCGACGAAGCGCGTCCGCCCCTCGAACAGCTCCGAGAGCTGCTCGGCGCTCAGCTGCCGCGGTAGGTCGCGCATCCGTACGACGACACGAGCAGCGGCACGTGGTGGTGCCCGTCCTCGAGCTCCAGCTCCAGCTCGACCCGCCGGAAGTACGGCGAGGGTGGCTCGAACGCGAGCCGGTAGCGGCCCGGCTCGAGCTCTTCGGCGAGCCGCGCGCGGCCGTCGCCGTCGGTCTCCGCGCTCGCGACCACGTCGTCACCCCGGCGCAGCTCGACGCGCACCCCGCTCCCGGGCCGGCCGCGGCCGGTGTCGAGGACGTGGGTCGAGAGCGAGACGGTCACCCCGAGAACTTCTCCGCAACGCGGCGGTGCTCCTGCGCGATCTCCTCCTCGTCGGCGCGGACGAGGCGTCCTTCGCGCACGGCGTCCTCGCCCGCAACCACCAGCCGGTCGACGCGGTGCGGCCCGCTGAAGACGAGCCCGGCGACCGGGTCGTCGGCGCCTGCGAGCTCGAGGCCGTCGAGCCGCCACACGGCGAAGTCGGCGCTCTTGCCGGGCTCGAGCGAGCCGAGGTCGTCGCGCTTCAGCACCGCGGCGCCCCCGCGCGTGCCGAGCCGCAGCACCTCCCGGGCTGTCAGCGCTTCCGGCCCGCCGCGGCCGCGGGCGACGAGCAGCGCCTGCTTCACCTCGAGGAAGAGGTCTCCGCGCTCGTTCGACGCAGTGCCGTCGACGCCGAGCCCGACCCGCACCCGCGCGTCGAGCAGCGCACGCACCGGCGCGACCCCCGCGCCGAGCCGCAGGTTCGACGAGGGACAGTGCGCCACGCCGGTGCCGGTCTCGCCGAAGCGCGCCACGTCCGCCTCCGAGAGGTGCACGCAGTGCGCGCACCAGACGTCGCCGTCGAGCCAGCCGAGCCGCTCCAGGTACTCGACGGGGGTGCAGCGGTAGAGCTCCTGGCAGTACGCCTCCTCCTCGACCGTCTCGGCGAGGTGCGTGTGCAGCGTGAGGCCGAGGCGGCGCGCCAGCTCGGCGGACTCGCGCATCAGGTCGCCGGTGACCGAGAAGGGCGAGCACGGCGCGACCACGAGCTCCGGGTAGCGGGCGGCGAGGCGCTCGGTCTCGGCGAGCACCGTGTCCCTGTCCTCGACGAGCGAGTCGGGCGGCAGGCCGCCGTCGGACTCGCCGAGGTCCATCGAGCCGCGCGAGGGGACGAGCCGCACGCCCAGCTCACGCGCCGCGGCCATCTCGGCCTCGATCAGGTCGCCGGCCCCGCGCGGGAACACGTAGTGGTGGTCGAAGACCGTGGTGCAGCCGGAGAGCGCGAGCTCGGCCAGGCCGGTGCGCGCGGCGACGTGCTCGGCCTCCTCGTCCAGCCGCGCCCAGAGCGGGTAGAGCGCCTTCAGCCAGCCGAACAGGTTCGACTCCTGCGCCCGCGCGCGCGTGAGCGTCTGGTACAGGTGGTGGTGGGTGTTGACGAGCCCGGGGGTGACCACCGCGCCGCCGAGGTCGACCCGCTCGTCGGCCTCCGGCTCGGCGCCGCCGCCCGTCGCGGCGACCGCGCCGTCCTCGACGAGCACCCAGCCGCCCCCGTGCTCGGTGCCCGCGTCGTCCATGACGACGACGTAGGCGTTCGCGAAGAGCCGCGTCACGCCCGCAGCGGCACCAGCTCGAAGCGGTCGACGTCGACGAGACCGTGGTCGGTGAGCTTCAGGCTCGGGATCACCGAGAGGGCGAGGAAGGCCATCGTCTGGAACGGCGAGGGCAGGGTGCAGCCGAGCTTCGCCGCGGCCTCGATGCAGCCGCGGCTGGCCTCGACCACGCGGTCGAGCGGCGCATCCGAGATGATCCCGGCGACCGGCAGCGGCAGCTCCGCCCGCACGCCGCGGTCCTCGACAACGACCACGCCGCCGCCGATCTCGGCGAGCCGCGCGATCGCGCGGGCCATGTCCTGGTCGTCCATGCCCACGACGACGATGTTGTGTGCGTCGTGGGAGAAGGTCGAGGCGAGCGCGCCGGAGCGCAGGCCGAATCCGTGCACGAGCCCGACCGCGTGGCGGCCGGTGCCGAGGTGCCGCTCGACGACGGCGATCTTGGCGAGGTCGCGCTCCGGGTCGGCGACCACGTGGCCGTCGACCACGGCAGGCTCCTCGACGAGCCCCTCCGTGACGATCTGGTCGGGGATCACGCCGATCACCCGCGCATCGCCCCCGTCCCAGGGGAGGGCGAAGTCGCGCGCGGCGACGTGGCGGATTCGGACCGTGTGCTTGACCCACTCGGGCACCTCGACGCGCTCGATCTCACCCACCTGGCGTCCGCGCTTGAGCACGGTCTCGGGCACGAACGACTCGAGGTCGGGCAGCAGCAGGAGGTCGGCCTGGTAGCCGGGCGCCACCGCGCCGAGGTGGTCGAGGCCGTGCCACGCGGCGGGGTTGAGCGTCGCCATCGCGAGCGCGTCCTCGGGCGGGATACCGGCTGCGACGGCGTCGCGCACCATCGTGTTGATGTGGCCGTCGTCGGCGATGTGCTCGGGCTCGCGGTCGTCGGTGCAGAAGGCGATCCGGTGCGGCCCGTACTCGTGCGCCAGCGGGATCAGCGCCTCCAGGTTCCGGGCCGCCGAGGCCTCGCGGATCA
>DASSQK010000116.1:0-9311 GCA_035702555.1 Gaiellaceae bacterium
GTCGCGAACATGTGGTGCGCCCAGACGCCGAAGCCGATGAAGACGACGAGCAGCTCGGCGATCGCGACCAGCGGGAACGCGACCAGCCGCCGCTGGGTGAAGGCGGGGATGATCGAGGTCGCGATCCCGAAGGCCGGGACGATCAGGATGTAGACCTCCGGGTGGCCGAAGATCCAGAACAGGTGCTGCCAGAGCAGCGCGACGCCGCCGTGCGAGGGGTCGAAGAAGTGCGTCCCGACGTTGCGGTCGAGGAAGAGGAAGATCGCGTCCACGCTCAGGGCCGGGAGGGCGAACAGGAGCCCGAACGAGGCGGCGAGGAAGGCGAAGCAGAAGAGCGGCAGCCGGTTGAAGGACATGCCGGGGGCGCGCGACTTGAAGATCGTGACGATGAACTGGCCGGCGGTCAGGGTCGACGCGATCGAGTTGAAGATGATCGCGAGCGCGTAGAAGTCGATGTTGTGCCCCGGCGAGAACTGCTTGCTGGCCAGCGGCACGTAGTCGAACCAGCCGGCGTCGGGCGCCATCCCCAGCGCGAGGCTCGTGTAGAGGAAGATCGCCGAGGCGAGGAAGACCCAGTAGCTCAGCGCGTTCATTCGCGGGAAGGCCATGTCCCGCGCGCCGATCATCAACGGGATCAGGTAGTTCCCGAACGCGCCGGTCGTCATCGGGATGATGAAGAAGAAGATCATCGTGATCCCGTGCAGGGTGAAGAGCTGGTCGTAGGTCTCCGGCGAGACGATGTGGTTGTCCGGCGCGATCAGCTGGGTGCGCATCAGCAGCGCCTCGACGCCGCCCGCGCCGAAGAGGGCGAGCGTCGTCCAGAAGTAGAGAAGGCCGATCCGCTTGTGGTCGGTCGTCGTCAGCCAGCCGAGCACGCCCGGGCGGCTCTGCCAGATGAGCTCGAGCCGCTCGGCGCGGGCGGCGGCCGCCGGGCCCGGAGGGGTGACGACCGCCACTACTTCAGCCCTTCCAGGTAGGCCACCAGCGCGTCCAGCTGCGTGCCGCCGAGCTCCGGAAAGTCCGGCATCTGATTGCCGGGCTTGTAGCGCTGCGAGTTCGAGATCCAGTTGCGCAGCGCCTCGCGGTCGTTCGGGAGGGTCAGCGCGCCGATCGTCGTCCGGCCCGCGAGGTGCGTCAGGTCAGGGCCGACGTCGCTGCTCGCGATCGTCCCCCGGATCGCGTGGCACGTCGCGCAGGCCCCGTTGAGGAACAGGTCGCGGCCCGCGGCCACCTGCGCGGTGGAGGGCGCCGTCGTGGCGGGACGCTCCTGCCGCGCGAGCCAGCGCCGGTACGCATCCGGCGGGTCGGCGTAGACCCAGAGCCCCATGTGCGCGTGCTGGAGGCCGCAGAACTCGGCGCACTGACCCCGGTAGCGGCCGACCTTGTCCGCGTAGAGCTCGATCGCGTTCGTGCTGCCCGGGAGCGTGTCGATCTTCCGGTTCAGCTGCGGGACCCAGAAGCTGTGGATCACGTCCGCGCTGCGCACGTCGACCCGCACCGGCGTGCGCACCGGGATGTGGATCTCGTTCGCCGTCACCGCCCGGGTGCCTGGGTAGCGCACCTCCCACCACCACTGGTGGCCGATGACGAGGATCGTCTCCCGGGTCGCGTTCGCGGCCGGCGCCTCCGTGGTCTTGATCACGAACAAGTTCGAGATCACGAACACCGTCACGAGCAGCACGATCGGCACGGCCACGCCGCCGACGAGGACGACCGTCCAGCCGAGCCGCTCGCCCGGCTTCTCGCCTTCCGTGTCGCTCCCGGCGCCGCGTCGGTTCGCGCGCTTCCATGCGAGCAGGAGCAGCCCGACGACGACGGCCAGGCCGATGAACGCGCCGCCCGTCATCCACCAGAAGAGGCTCGCGATGTCCTTGGCCTGGTGGCTCTGCGGATCCAGCGAGTTCTGCGCGTTGCCGCACCCGGCCGCGAGGAGCGGGAGAAGGGCCAGCGCACCGGTTGCCCGCCCCCTCACGCTCTCACCACGCGTCTTCTCCTTCGACCGGTACCGACGGTGTTTTCTGTACCGACATCTGAGGGCGGTGAAACGCCGCTACGCTCGGGCGGTGGGCTGGACGCTCGAGCCCTGGCAGCTCGCCCCGATCGTCCTCGCGGCGGCGCTCTACGGCGGCCGCGCCCGCACGCTCGCCCGGCGGGGCCGGCCGGTGCCGCCGCTCAAGGTCGCGAGCTTCGCCGCCGGGCTCGCCGTGCTCGTCCTCGCGCTCGTGACGCCGGTGGACTCGATCGGCGAGGAGCGGCTCTTCTCGGTGCACATGTTCCAGCACCTGCTGCTCGGCGACCTCGCGCCGCTGCTGCTCGCGCTCGGGCTCTCCGGGCCGCTGCTGCGGCCGCTGCTCGCGCTGCGCTGGGTGCAGCGGGCGCGGATCCTGACGCACCCGTTGGTCGCGCTCCCGCTGTGGGCGGCGAACCTCTGGCTCTGGCACCTGCCGCGCCTCTACGTCGCGGCGCTCGAGCATCCGGCCGTGCATGCGCTCCAGCACGCGTGCTTCCTCGCCGGCGGGCTGCTGCTCTGGTCGACGCTGCTCGGGCTGCTCCCCGGCCCGCGCTGGTACGGCCTCGGCGCTCGCCTCGCGTCGCTGGGGGCGGTGTGGGTCGTCGGCGCGGCGCTCGCCAACGTGTTCCTCTGGAGCGACCGCGCGTACTACCGGCCGTACGTCGAGGCGCCGCGCACCTGGGGCCTCTCGGCGCTCTCCGACCAGCGTGCGGGCGGCGGCGTGATGCTCGTCGAGATGATGGTCGTCGGCGCGATCGTCTTCGTCGTCCTCGGGCTGCGCTGGCTCGAGGACGCCGAGCGCCGCCAGCAGCGGCTCGAAGCCCGCGCCTAGGCTGAACCGAGGTGCGCGGTGGCGGGCCCGAGGCCCGCCACCGCATCTGTCAAGAGGGTGCTGCTCGACCTGTGCGTCAGTGCACCTTCTTCCTGACGATCTTCAGCACGGACCGCCGGGTGGCTCTCGCCGCGGACGTCGAGGTCCGCTTGGCCTTCGCGACGGGCGCAGCCGTCGTCGGTGCCGTGATGCAGATCCCGGTGAAGGTGATGTGCACCGTGGCGCCGGTGTTGTTCTGGATCCCCGCGACCCAGCCCGTCCCGTCGGTCCTCGGAGCGGACTTCGTGATGAAGATGTTCTGGCCGGCGGTGTTCACGTTGGTGTCCCAGCCGCCGCTGACGACCTTCTTGCCGTTCCCACACGTCAGGAAGGCCTGGGCAAGGAGGCCGTTCGCCAGGTCGGCCGACGCACTCGCGACCTCGTACCCGCTCACGCCGTTCGCGCCGGCGGGACCGGTCGGCCCTCTCGGCCCCGTGTCACCCGTCGGCCCCTGTGGGCCTGCCGCGCCGGTGGCGCCCTTCGCTCCCTGCGGCCCCGTCGGGCCTCTCGGACCTGTCAGTCCGGTCGGACCCGCCGGGCCGGTCGGCCCGCGCGCCCCTTGCGGCCCGGTCTGGCTCCACGAGATCGCCGTCTCGCTCGGCAGACAGTGGTCGATCGCCGGGTCGATGACCCGCAGCTGGCCGTTCTGCGACTTGTAACAGCCGTTGATCACCCCGCCGCCGCCGATGTCCGCCACGGCGTAGGTGACCGCTCCCGCGATCGCCACCACCGCGACGGCGGCGACTGCCAGCGCGACGCGACGAAAACGTCGGTGCATGGCTTCCCCCTTGTTTCGTGCTCCCCGCCCGCGAGGCCGCAGGATCGAGGGCCTGACGCAACGAGACTACGACGCGAGGCGCGTCGCGTCTACGGGTCGCACGAGCGGGCCGTCACTGCGGGTTCGAGCCCCTAGACGAGGTAGTCGAGCAACAGCCCGAACGCGAACAGGAAGATCGCGAGGCATGCGAGCACGGCCGACGTGTTCACGGCCGCCGCGCGCTGCGTCCGGTCGTAGCCGCCGCCTCCCCAGCGGCGGAGGTCCCACCCGCCGCTCGTGCCACCGAGGACGGCGAACACGCCGACGCCGGCAGCCGCGAGGTAGAAGGCGGTCGGAAGCGCGTCCGAGAGGGGCTCGTCGGCGTGACGCGCGTACAGCCAGGCGACGAGGGTGACGCCGCCGACGAGCAGGACGAGGATCACCGCGAGGCGTACGAGCCCGTGGACGATGATCGCGCTGCGGGTGGCGGGCGGCGGCTTCCTCGGGTGACGCCGCTGCCGCTCGTCCTCGGCCGGGTCGTGCGGCTCGAAGTCGACCATCGCCCTGAGCTCACCGCTCATCGGCGTGAACTGCTTGCGGCGCCGTTCGCGTTCCATGCGCAGATACATTGCCCGGACCCGGGGTGCCGCGACAAACGGCTGAGATCACACCCGTCGAACCTGCTCTGGTTAGCACCAGCGAAGGGAGCTGATGGACGACAAGACTCCGAGTTGGGGCATCGAGCCCGTGCCGGACCGGCTGCGGGTTCTCGGCCTGGTCGACCTGACGCTCCTCTGGGGCAACCTCTCCGTCAGCCTCCTGGTGATCGTGGCCGCCGCGGGCCTCGTCCCGATGCTCTCGTTCCGACAGGCGCTGCTGGCGATCCTGATCGGCTCGCTCGCCGGCTCGCTCCTGCTCGCGCTCGCCGCGGCGATCGGCGCCGACGCGCGCGTGCCGGGGATGGTGCTGCTGCGCGCGCCGCTCGGCCGGCGCGGCTCGTACGCGCCGACGGTGCTCAACGTGGCCCAGAACCTCGGCTGGTCGACGTTCGAGCTGATCATCATCTCGACGGCCGCAGCCGCGCTCTCGGAGCGGGTCTTCGGCTTCGAGGCGCGCTGGCTGTGGGCGCTCCTGTTCGGCGCGGTCGCGCTCGCGCTCGGGCTGCTCGGGCCGATCGGCTTCGTCCGCCGGTACGTGCGCAAGTTCGCGATCTGGGCCGTCGCGGCCTCGATCGCGTACCTCACCTGGTGGGCGATCGACAAGGCCAACCTGCACGATCTCTGGCGAACGGGCGGCGAGGGCGGGCTCTCGCTCGGCCAGGGGATCGACCTCGTGCTGGCGAGCGTCGTCTCCTGGACGCCGCTGGCGGCCGACTACACCCGCTTTGCGCGTGACCGCCGCGGCGCGTTCGTGGGCGCCGGCGTCGGCTACCTGCTGCCCACGGTGTGGGGGTTCGCGCTCGGCGCGGTGCTCGTGCTCGAGCGCGGGCTCAGCGACCCGGCGCAGATCCCGACCGCCGTCGCGAGCGGCAGCGTCCTCGCGGTCGTCGCGCTGCTGATGCTGACCGTGGACGAGAGCGACGAGGCCTTCGCGGATGTGTACTCGACGGCGGTGTCGCTGCAGAACCTGCTCCCGCGGGCGCCGCAGCGGCTGCTGATCGCCATCGTGGCGGCGATCGCGACCGGCGGCGCGATCGCGATCGACCTCGGCAACTACCTCACCTTCCTCTACCTGCTCGGCTCGGTGTTCGTCCCGCTGTTCGGGGTCCTGCTCGCGGACTGGCTCGTGCGCGGCGCGCACTACCGCGCCAAGGACATCTTCGAGGCGCCGGCCGTGCGCTGGGAGCGCCTCGCCGCCTGGATCCTCGGCTTCGCGCTCTACCAGTGGCTCTCGCCGGTGGGGCCGTCGTGGTGGACCGACCAGGTCGAGCACCTGAGCTCGGGCCACGCGAGGCTGACGGCGTCGCTGCCGAGCTTCGCGGTCGCGTTCGGCCTGACGCTGCTCGCGGCCTGGATAGATTCGCTCCGTGCGGCCGCTCGCAGTCGTCGGGAACCTCTCGCTCGACCGCGTTGACGGCGGGCCGCGGCCGGGCGGCGCGCCCCTCTACGCGGCCCGCGCGCTGCGCGTGCTCGGGCGGCCCGCGGTCGTCGCCGTCAAGTGCGCGGACGCAGACCGGCGCCTCCTGCTCCCGCCGCTCGTCCGGCTCGGCGTGCCGGTGCTCTGGCGCGGCGGCGACTCGACGGCGGCCTTCTCGTACCGCTACGACGGCGACCGGCGGGAGATGGTCGTCGAGTCGCTGGGGCCGCGGTGGACGCCCGCCGACCTGCGCGGGCTGGAGCGGGCGGAGTGGGTGCACGTCGGTGCGCTCGCGCGGTCGGACTTCCCGGCTCGGACGCTTGCGGTCTTGGCGCGTGAGCGGAAGCTCTCCTTCGACGGCCAGGGCCTGGTGCGGCCCGCGCGCACCGGGCCGCTGGAGCTCGACCCCGACTACGACCCCGAGGTGCTGCGCCGGGTCGCGGTGCTGAAGCTCGCCGAGGACGAGGCGCGGGCGCTCGTGGGTGAGCCGGACGCGGATGCCCTGCGCGGGCTCGGCGTGCGAGAGGTCGTCGTCACCCTCGGCTCGCGCGGCTCGCTCGTGCTCGCGAACGGTCGGCTCGAGCACGTTCGCGCGCGGCCCGTCGAGGGCGCGATCGACCCCACGGGCGCCGGCGACGCGTTCTCGGCCGCGTACATCGTGGGCCGGGCCGCGGGGCACGCGCCGGTGGCCGCGGCGCGGCGGGCGACGGCGCTGGTCGCGGGGCTGCTCGGACGGCGGCTGCGGTGAGGCGTCGCTCGCGATGCCGGCCTCAGGACGTGCGAGCTTGGCTCGCGCGTCCGTCTGAAACGACCGACTTGGAACCGAAAGGCGACGCGCAGCCATGAGGGCGCACGTCCGCACCGTCGACGGCGTCTTCGAGGTCGATCTCGACGAGGAGCTCGTGCTCGGCTCGAGCCTCGTGGACGTCGAGCCCGAGCCGGTCGCGGTCACGCTGCCGCTGCTCGTGGCGGCCGCGGCCTGCGGCTCGACCGTGATCGCGGTGATCGACCGGCGGCCGCCGCTCGCGATCTCGAACGACGCCGGGCGAACCGGGCGCGCGGCGGGCGGCGGCCTCCCACCCGGCCGGGCGATCGCGATCGCCGACGACGACCCCGACCACGCCGTATACGCCGCCCGCAACCGCCTGTACGTCTCCACGAACGGCGGCGTCTTCTGGCGAGCCCTCGCGCTGGAGCTCCCGGAGATCGAAGCCGTGTCCCTCACGCCTTAGACCCTCCAAGTAACAGTCTGTTACTTGGAGGGTTGAAACGCCCTTGGAGAGCGGGGTCGCCGGGCCCGAGGCTCTTGTAACAGACTGTTACTAGGGCAGGCGGAAGTCGCCGCGCGCGACGATGACGGCGCTGCCGCCGACCTCCACCCGCTCGAGCTGCTCGGGCGAGCCGTCGGCCCTGGCGTAGAGGGTCGAGGGCCGCCCGATCTCGACGCCCTGGGTGATCTCGATCTCGTCGCCGAAGGCGATCCGGCCGTGCCGCGCGAGGTGCACCGCGAGCGGCCCCGCGGCGGAGCCGGTCGCCGGGTCCTCGGCCACGCCCGCGCCCGGCGCGAACATCCGCGACTTCCAGCGACCCCCCGAGCCCGCGAAGCAGTCGACCCCGACGAGCCCTCCGGAGATGTCCAGCAATGCGTTGAAGTCCGGCCGGAGCGTCGCCACGTCATCCTCGGAGCCGAGCCCGACGTAGACGAACCTCGGCCCGTTCTCGTACACCTCGACCGGCAGCTCCGAGCCCGCGACCCCGAGCGCGGCGAACAGCGCGCCTTCGTCCGGAAAGGCCTCCCACGTCGGGAGCGGCTGCTCCATGCGGCCGAACACGATGCGGTCCTGCTCGCGCTCGAGCGCCACCGGCACGACGCCCATGCCGGTCTCGAGCCGCACGACGGGGCTCTGCAGCGGCGCGGCGAGCACGAACGCCGACCCGAGCGTCGGATGGCCGGCGAACGGCAGCTCGGCCGAGGGCGTGAAGATGCGGATCCGCGCGTGCGCGTCGGCCTCGGTCGGGAGCACGAAGACGCTCTCGGAAAGGTTCAGCTCCCGGGCGAGCCTCTGCATCTCCTCGTCCGCGAGGGCGCGCCCGTCCGTGAAGATCGCCACGGGATTCCCCTCGAGCGGCGTGTCGGTGAAGACGTCCGCGACGACGTACCGGAAGGCGCGCACGACCTGGAGACTATGCTGCCCGCCGTGCAGCTGGTGATCGTGCGCCATGCCGAAGCTGCCTCGGGAGACCCGGACGAGCTGCGGCCCCTGACCGCCCAGGGCCGCGAGGCCGCCCGCGCGCTCGGGCAGCGTCTCGCCGACGAGGGCGTCCGCCCGGACGCGGTCCTCACGAGCCCGCTCCTCCGCGCGCGCGAGACCGCTCGGGAGCTCGCGCGGCCCGTGGGGGTCGAGCCGGAGCCCGACGAACGGCTCGCCCCCGGCGCGACGGCCGCCGGAGTGCGCGCGGCCGCGCAGGAGCGCGGCGAGACCGTCGTCGTGGTCGGCCACCAGCCCGACTGCTCCCGGATCGCGGCGGCACTCACCGGCGGCGAGGAGCCGCCCTTCGCGCCCGGCGCGATGCTCTCGATCGACCTGCCGTGACCGCGATCACCGTCCAGGGCCTGCGCAAGTCCTACGGCGCGACCGAGGCGGTGCGCGGGATCGACTTCGAGGTGCGGCGCGGCGAGGTGTTCGGCCTGCTCGGCCCCAACGGCGCAGGCAAGACGACGACGGTCGAGATCCTCGAGGGCTACCGCACGCGTGACGGCGGCGAGGTCGAGGTGCTGGGCGCCGACCCGGCCCTCGCGCGCGGCGACTGGCGCGAGCGGATCGGCGTCGTCCTCCAGTCCTCGGCGATGTACGAGACGCTCACGGTCACCGAGATGCTCCGCCTCTTCGCGGGCTACTACGCCGAGCCGCGGCCCGTGGACGAAGTGGTCGAGCTCGTCGGCCTGCAGGAGAAGCGCGAGGAGCGCGTGCGCCGCCTCTCGGGCGGGCAGCGCCGCCGGCTCGACCTCGGCCTGGCGCTCGTCGGCGACCCCGAGCTGATCTTCCTCGACGAGCCGACGACCGGGTTCGACCCGCGCGCGCGCCGCAACGCCTGGGAGACGATTCGCGGACTGCGCGGCCTCGGCAAGACCATCCTGCTGACCACGCACTACCTCGACGAGGCCGAGCAGCTGGCCGACCGGGTCGCCGTCCTCGCCCAGGGGCGCATCGTCGCCGCCGGCACCCCGGCCGAGCTGACCGGCGCGGTTCCGGCGACCGAGATCCGCTACCGCGACAACGGCCGCGAGGTCGTGCTCGAGACCGACGAGCCGACGCGGGTGCTGCACGACCTCACCGGCCGCGCGCTCGCCGAGAGCCACGAGCTCGAGGGCCTCCAGGTGCGTCGTCCCAGCCTCGAGGAGGTCTACCTCTCGCTGACCGAGGAGGAGGAGCGCGAGTGAGGCTCTTCTGGCACGAGCTGAAGGGCGAGCTGCTGCTCTACGTGCGCAGCCGCGAGCTCGCGTTCTTCACCTTCCTATTGCCGATGGTCTTCTTCGTCCTGCTCGGCTCGACCTACGGGACCGACACCGTCGACGGCGTCAAGGGCTCGAAGTT
>DASSQK010000117.1:0-4748 GCA_035702555.1 Gaiellaceae bacterium
ACCTGCTCGAGCAGCACCGCCTGCTGCTGGGCGAGGCGTTCCGGCGGCACGGCGGGACGGTCGTCGACAGCGAGGGCGACGCGTTCTTCGTCGCGTTCGCCTCGGCGAAGGACGCGGTCGCGGCGGCGGCCGAGGCGCAGCGCGCGCTCGCCGCCCACGAGTGGCGCGACGGGAACGAGATCCGCGTGCGGATGGGGCTCCACACCGGCGAGCCGCGCCTCGTCGAGGGCCGCTACGTCGGGCTCGACGTCCACCACGCGGCGCGGGTGATGTCCGCCGGCCACGGCGGCCAGGTGCTCGTCTCCGAGGCGACGCGGGCGCTGCTCGACGACGGGCCGCGCCTGCGCGATCTCGGCGAGCACCGGCTGAAGGATCTCTCGCGGCCGCAGCGGCTGTACCAGCTCGAGCTCGACGGGCTTCCCGGGGAGTTCCCGCCGCTGAAGACGCTCGACCACCGCCCGACGAATCTGCCGGTCCAGCCGAACGAGCTGATCGGCAGGCAGCGCGAGCTGGACGAGGCCGCCGCGCTGCTGCGCAACGGGCTGCGCGTCCTCACGCTGACGGGCACCGGCGGCACCGGCAAGACGCGGCTCGCGCTCCAGCTCGCCGCGGAGGTCGTCGAGGCGTTCCCGAACGGCGTCTTCTTCGTCTCGCTCGCGCCGGTGCGCGACTGGGAGCTCGTCGCGCCGACGATCGCCCGCACCCTCGGGCTGCGCGAGCAGCCGGGGGAGACGGTGCTCGAGACGCTGGACGGCTACCTGACCGACAAGGAGCTCCTGCTCGTGCTCGACAACTTCGAGCAGGTGCTCGCGGCCGCCCCCGCGGTTGCGGGGTTGTGCGCGTCCGCGCCGAAGCTGAAGCTGCTCGTCACGAGCAGGACGCCGCTGCGGCTCTCCGGCGAGCGCACGTACCCGGTGCCGCCGCTGGGGCTACCGGAGTCGGTGCGGCTCTTCGCCGAGCGGGCGCACGCGGCCGCGCTGGAGTTCGCGGTCACCGACGAGAACGAGGACGCGGTAGCGGAGATCTGCCGCCGGCTCGACGGCCTGCCGCTCGCGATCGAGCTCGCGGCGCCGCGGATCCGCAGCTTGCCGCCGGCGGCGCTGCTGCGGCGGCTGGACCAGCGGCTGAAGCTCCTGACCGGCGGCGCGCAGGACCTCGACGAGCGGCAGCGCACCCTGCGGGCGACGATCGAGTGGAGCTACGAGCTGCTCTCCGACGACGAGCGGAAGCTGTTCGCGCAGCTCGGCGTCTTCGTCGGCGGCTCGCGGCTCGACGCCGCCGAGGCGCTCTGCGGATCGATCGGTATCGACGTCCTCGACGGCCTGCACTCGCTGGTGGAGAAGAGCCTCCTGCGCCAGCGCGCCGACGCGGACGGCGAGCCGCGCTTCTGGATGCTGGAGACGATCCGCGAGTACGCGCTCGAGCTCCTCGAGGAGGCGGGCACACTCGCCGATGCCCGTCGTCGGCACGCCGACTGGTTCCTCGCGCTGGCGGAGCGGGCCGACGACGAGTCGCGCACGGGCGACCAGGCCGCGTGGTTCGACCTGCTGGAGGCCGACCACGCGAACCTCCGCGCGGCGGTCGACTGGGCCGAGGAGACGCGCGACGACGAGCTGATGCTCCGACTCGCGACGGCGCTCTGGGGCTTCTGGGCGACGCGCGGCCACATCGCCGAGGGAAGCCGCGTGCTGGAGGAGGCGCTTGCGCTGGCCGGGCGCCGTCCCGCCCGCGCGCTGCTCGGGCTGTGCAACCTCCGTCTGCTGCGAGGGTGGACCGAGAGCCTGGCGGACGACATCCAGGAAGCGCTGCGCGCCTGCGAGGAGCTGGGTGACGACTACAGCCTTGCCCAGGCCTGGAACGTCCGCGGTCGTCTGCTGGGCAGCGTGCTGGGGCGCATGGGCGAGGCGGAGACGGCCTGGCGGGAGGCTCTCCGCTACGCGGAACGCGGCGGCTTCGCCTTCGAGCGAACGGAGAGCATCAACTGGCTGGTCGCGAGCGCGGTCTACGGCCCGCTGCCGGTGGACGACGGCATCGCCCGCTGCAAGGAGTTCTTCGACGGGGCCGGCGATGATCCGGCGACCCAGGCGTTCTGCTCGTGCGAGCGCGCCGTGCTCGAGGCGATGCGCGGGGAGTTCGCGCTCGCGCGCGAGCTGCTGGCCGCCGGGACGGCCGCGCTCGAGGAGCTCAATCTCCACGTGTGGGCGGCGATCGCGAGCCAGGAGGCCTTCTTCGTGGAGATGCTCGCCGGCGACCCTGCCGCTGCGGCGGCGATCCTGCGGCAGAGCAACGAGATGCTCGCGGCGATGGGCGAGCGGAGCTTTCGTTCGACCGTTGCCGGCCTGCTCGCCCACGCGCTCTGTGCCCTCGGCGAGCTCGGCGAGGCGGAGCGCTTCAGCAGGTCGTCCGAACGGGCCGCGACGCCCGAGGACGTCTTCTCCCAGGTGTACTGGCGTACCGCGCGTGCGAAGGTCCTGGCCCACCGCGGTCAGCCCGGGGCCGCCGAGGCGGCGGCGCGCGAGGCGGTCGCACTCAGTCAGCCCACCGACCTGCTGAACATGCAGGGCGACGCGCTGCTCGACCTCGCCGAGGTGCTGGCGCTCGCGGGGCGCTCTGACGAGGCGCGCGCCGTCGCGGACGAGGCCGCCGAACGCTTCGAGCGGAAGGGCAACCTTCCGTCGCTCGAGCGCGCCAGGCGAGCCGCTTCCGCTTGACAGGGCGGAGAGCTGCCTCGATATTCCGCCGCGTCGACCGGAAGGAAGCCCAAATGCAGGAGCACAAGGGCGGGGGTCACGGCCGCCGCCACATCCCGGATCACGTTGCGCAATACCTCGCTCATCGAGCGCTGGACGACCTGCCCGAGCGTGCGTACGAGGTGATCGTCAACCTCTCACCGGAGGAGATCGCCGTCCTCGAGCGCGTCGGCGCGGCTCTCCACGACTGCGAGCCGCACATGAAAGCGTTCGCGGTCCACTGACGGACAGGCTCGCCTCGGCACCAGGCACGACCGCGAGCGTCCGGTTCCGGCGCAAGCTCGAGCTCGTCATCGGCCCCTTCGCCGAGGCCTGCACCCGCCTCGTCCAGCACCCGCGCGTCGCTGAGCTCTGGCCCGAGTACCTGGTCGTTCAGCACCAGATCATCCGCGCCACGGTTCCGCTGACGCGCTCGGCCCTGGGGAGGACCCGGGCCCTCGGCGACGCCGACCCGGTGGCGCCGCCGCTCGCGCGATACCTCGAGCTGCACGTCGACGAGGAGCTCGGGCACGACGAGACGCTGCTCGACGACCTCGAGCTGCTCGGCCTGGGGCGCGGGGCGGTGCTCGAGCGAATGCCGTCGTTCGCGGTCGCGAGCCTCGTCGGGGCGCAGTACTACTGGGTCCTCCACCACCACCCGGTGGCGTTCCTCGGCTACGTCGGCGTGATGGAGGGGTACCCGCCGACCGACGAGCTGATCGAGACGCTGATCGAGCGGACCGGGCTCCCGCGCGAGGCGTTCCGCACCTTCGCCGAGCACGGAGAGCTCGACCCGGGGCACCGCGACCACCTCGACCGGACGCTCGACGCGCTGCCGCTCACCGAGTGGCACGAGCAGCTGATCGGCTCGTCCGCGATCGCGACCGTCGCGCTCGCGACCCGCGCCCTCGAGGAGCTCGTCTCCCCGTAGGTACACTGCGCCGCCGATGGCCGGAGAGCGCATCAAGCTGCAGGTTCAGGAGCGCGAGAGCCGCGGCTCCGCCGAGTCTCGCCGTCTGCGCAAGCAGGGGCTCGTTCCGGGCGTCCTCTACGGGCGCGGGAACGCGCCGCACGCGATCTGCGTGCCCGAGCGAGAGCTGCGCCGCGTGCTCACGGGGGCCGGCGGGCTGCACGCGATCCTCGACGTCGAGCTCGAGGGCCAGCAGACAACGCACCCATCGATCCTCAAGGAGTACCAGCAGCATCCGGTCAAGGGCGGGATCATCCACGTCGACCTGCAGGAGGTCCGCCTCGACCAGCCGATCCAGGCGCGCGTCGTGGTCGAGCTCGTCGGCGAGCCCGCCGGCGTGACCGAGGGCGGCGTGCTCTCGCAGGTCAACCGCGAGGTCACCGTGTCCGCGCTGCCGATGGAGATCCCCGAGCACCTCGAGCTGGATGTGAGCGGGATGGCGATCGGGGACACGCTCCGTCTCGCCGACCTGGCGGCGACCGAGGGCGTCGAGTACCTCGACGATCCTGAGGAGACGGTGCTCGCGACGGTGACTATGCCGACGCGGATCGTCGAACCGGAGCCCGAGGAGGTCGAGGGCGAGGAGCTCGAAGAGGGCGAGCTTCCCGAGGGCGAGGTTCCGGAGGGCGAGGAGGCTCCCGCCGAGGGCGAGGCCGAGGCGCCCGCCGAAGAAGAGACCAGCGAGGAGTAGATGGCCGACGCCAGGAGTTCGCGCGCTCGGTGCGCGATCTCGCGTGTCTGGGACGCGAGTGAGCGCCGGACGCCGGACACGGCCGGCATCCACCACTCACTCGCTTCGCGTCGGCGAGTCATCACCGATGCCTCCAGCATCGGCTATGCCTCACCGGCGCGCCCCAGAGCAACGAGCTCGCGCCCCGAGGGTGACGCTCTCCTGACATCGGCCATCTGATGCGGCTCTTCCGTCGGGGCGAGCGCGCCTCGACGCTGGACCTCCTGGTCGCGGGGCTCGGCAACCCGGGGCGCGAGTACGAGCGCACGCGCCACAACGCGGGCTGGCTGGTGCTGGACGAGCTCGCGCGGCGGCACGG
>DASSQK010000118.1:0-7799 GCA_035702555.1 Gaiellaceae bacterium
CACGGCGGTAGCCTGCGGCCATCCGCGTCCTCGTAGCCGAAGACGAGACGATCATCCGGCTCGCCCTCGTCGAGCTGCTGCGCGGTGCAGGGATGGACGTCGTCGGCGAGGCGCGCGACGGCGAGGAGGCGGTCGCGCTCGCACGGGAGCTCGAGCCCGACCTCGCGATCATGGACGTCAAGATGCCGCGCCTGGACGGGATCGAGGCGGCGCGGCGCATTCTCGACGAGCGTGCGATCCCGATCGTGATGCTGACCGCCTACGGCCAGGACGAGCTCGTCTCGCGCGCCGTCGAGGCCGGCGTCTTCGGCTACCTGGTGAAGCCGTTCCGCGAGCAGGACCTGCTGCCTGCGATCCAAACCGCCCGCGCGCGCCACGAGGAGCTGGTCGCCCTGCGGGAGCAGGCGGACTCGCTTGCGGAGGCGCTCGCCTCGCGGAAGGCGATCGAGCGTGCCAAGGGCCTGCTGATGGAGCGCGAAGGGCTGACGGAACAGGAGGCGTTCGCGCGGCTGCGCAAGGCGAGCCAGGTCTCGGGGCGGCCGATGAAGGTCGTGGCGGAGGCGGTCGTCGCCACCTTCGAGCGCCCGGGCTGATCGTCGGCACAATGCCGGGGTGCGAAGGATCATCTCGTCCCCTCGCTGGAGGCGCCGCCTCGGCCCTCCGCTGCTCATCGCCGTCGTCGCCGCGCCGCTGATCTTCCTCGGCGTGCACTTCTCGACCCGCGGGGACAAGGGCGCGGCCACGGGGCCGCTCGTCAACGAGCCCGGCTACACGCAGCCCAAGAACGTGCGCTTCACGAAGGCGAACCAGCGCGAGGTGAGCAAGGTGCTGCGCGAGTTCGTGCTCACGGCCGTCGACCGGCAGAACGTGGGCAACTCGTGGGACATCTCGGCGCCCCAGCTGCGGGAGGGATTCACGAAGAAGCAGTGGAGCAGCGGAAACCTGCCGGTCGTGCCCTACCCGGCCGCGAACCGGGGGCTCGGCCGCTGGAGCTTCGTGCAGTACTCGTACTCGGACACCGTGGGCCTCGAGGTCTTCCTCTTCCCGAAGCCCGGGTCGGGCTGGTCTGCGATGACGGCCGACGTCGAGCTCGTGAAGGGCAAGGACGGCAAGTGGCGCGTCGACTACTGGATGCCGAAGAAGTTCCACGGGCCGCCGTCGCTCGCCAAGACGAAGGCCAAGGCCGTGACGAAGATCAAGGCGAAGGCGTCGCCCGTGCACCGCGCCGCCGGGAAGCGAAGCGCCGCGCCGCCGGCGACGGCCGCGTCGGCGCCGAGCGAGCCGACGAAGGCGGGCCGGGTCTGGTGGATCGTCCCGATCGCGCTGCTCTCGTTGATCGTGCTCCTCCCGCTCGGGTTCGGCGTGGGCGCCTGGGTTCGGAACCGCCGCGCGCAGCGCGAGTACCTGCGCAGCTCGGGCCGGGCCTAGGCCTGCGCCTCTTCGAAGAGGCGCTCCCAGCGGGAGATCAGTCCCTGCAGCTCCTCCCGCGCGCGGCGGTGCGCGGCCAGCTTCTCGACGTCCGACCAGTCGTCCGCGAGCTGCCGCTCGAGCTCGGCGACGGCTTCCTCCTGCTGCGAGATGCGGCCCTCGAGCTGGTCGAGCTCGCTCGGCCGAGGCGGCCGCTCGCGGCGCGGCTTCGGCTTCTCCTTGCGCGGGGCGGACTCGGCGCGCGGCGCGGGCGGTGGCTCGTCACGGTGGCGGGCGTACTCGGCCCAGCCGCCCTCGAAGGAGCGCAGCGCACGGTCCTCGATCGCGAGCAGCCGGTGCGCGACCGCGTCGAGCAGCGCGCGGTCGTGTGAGACCAGCAGCACCGTGCCGGGAAAGGCGTCGAGGGCCGCCTCGAGGGCCTCGCGGCTCTCGAGGTCGAGGTGATTCGTGGGCTCGTCGAGCACGAGGAAGTTCGCGCCGCTGGCCACGACGAGCGCCAGCGCGAGCCGCCGCCGCTCCCCGCCGGAGAGCGCCGTGACCGGCTTCTCGTGCGCCTCCCAGCCGGAGAAGAGAAAGCGTCCGAGCAGGTTCTGCGCCTGCGGCCGCGGCAACCCGGTCGAGCGCTGCGCGCAGTCGAGGACGCTGCCGCGCTCGTCCAGCTCGACCTCGTGCTGCGAGAAGTACGCGGGGACGACGCCGTGGCCGAGCCGGACCCGCCCGCCCGCCGCCTCGCGCCCGCCGAGCACCGTCTCGAGCAGCGTCGTCTTGCCGGACCCGTTGGGGCCGACGAGCCCGACGTGCTCGCCGCGCTCGAGCGCGAACGTCGCCGAGTCGAGCAGCTGCTTGTCGCCTGCGGAGACCGCGAGGCCCTCCGCCTCGAGCACGGTGCGGCCGCTGCGGGCGGGCTTGAGGAAGTCGAAGCCGAGCGACTTGCTCCGGCGCGACAGCAGCTCGAGCTCACCGGTCGCGGCGCCCTTCTCGGCTTCCAGCCGCTTGATCTGCGTCAGCTTCGCCTGTGCCTGCTTGGCCTTCGACTTCTTGTAGCGGAAGCGCTCGACGAAGCGCTCGAGCCGCACGATGTCGGTGCCCACGCGCTCGGCCGTCCTCGCCGCCGCGTGGGCGCGCGCGGCCTTCTCGAGCCGCCAGACGTGCCACGGGCCGGGGAAGAAGAGGGAGCGGCCGGCCTCGAGCTCCAGCACGCCCGTCGTGACGGCCTCGAGGAACCAGCGGTCGTGCGCGACGAGGATCACGGCGGCGTCGAGTGACTGCAGCTCCTGCTCGAGCCACTCGAGGTTCTCGACGTCGAGGTGGTTCGTCGGCTCGTCGAGGAGCAGCAGGTCGGGGTCGCCGGCGAGGGCGCGCGCGAGCGACGCGCGCGTCAGCTCGCCGCCCGAGAACGTCTCGAGCGGCCGCTCGAGGTCGGGCTCCGCGAAGCCGAGCCCGCGCAGGGCCGCCGCGGCGCGGTCGCGCCACGTGTAGCCGCCCGCGTGCTCGAGCCGGGCCTGCGCCTCCGCGTAGCGCGAGAGCGTCGCCGGCGCGTGGTCGCCGGCCGACATCCCCTCCTCCAGCGAGCGCAGCTCCTCTTCGGTCTCGATCAGGTCGCGCGCGCCCGTGAGGGCGTACTCCCGCAGCGTCAGGCCCTCGTCGAGCGGCGGCCGCTGGTCGTGCAGGGCGATGCGCGTCCCCTTGGCGAACGCGAGCTCGCCGCCGTGGACCTCGCTCTCGCCGACGAGCATCCGCAGCAGGGTCGTCTTGCCGGCGCCGTTCGGGCCGGAGAGCGCGAGCCGCTGGCGCCGGTCGACCGAGAACGAGACGCCCTCGAAGAGGAGCGACCCGGCGAGCTCCTTGCGCAGGTTGGAGGCGGTGACGATCACGTGGCTAGAGGCTATCTCGGTGTCAGGGCCTCATCTGGCCGTTCCAAGATGCTGGTCAGACGGCCCCGCGGGCGAAGCCCGCGTCGCCTCAACGGTCGGCGGCGCCGAGTCGGCGCCTCGGCGTAGGGTCCGGTGCCATGAGGGTGCTCGCGCTCGATGTCGGCAGCTCCTCGACCCGCGCGTGCCTCTACGACGAGCGCGGCCGCGAGGCGGGGGAGCCTGCGCAGCGGAAGTACGAGGCGCGGCGTGCGCGGGACGGCTCGGCGGAGCTCGACGCTGACGAGCTCGTCGCGGCCGCGCGCGCGGTGCTGGGCGAGGCGGGCGACGGCCACGACGCGCTCGGGATCTCGTGCTTCATGCACAGCCTGCTCCTGCTGGACGAGCACGACCGGCCGCTGACCCCGGTGCTGCTGTGGCAGGACCGGCGCGCGACGGCGCAGGCCGAGGAGCTCGCGGCGCGCCTCGACGAGGGAGCCGTCCACGCGCGCACCGGCTGCGTCTTCCACCCGAGCTTCTGGCCGGCCAAGCTCGCGTGGCTCCGCGCGGAGGGGCGGTTCGAGCACGCGCGGCGCGCGGTCTCGCTCGCGGACTACCTGTTCCTCGCGCTCACCGGCGAGCTGCGCACGACGCTCTCCACCGCGTCCGGGAGCGGGCTTCTAGACCTGCGCGCCGCGCGCTGGGACGGCGAGCTGCTGGACGAGCTCGGGCTTCCCGAGGAGCTGCTGCCGCCGCTCGGGGACGAGCCGGTCGGCACCGTGCACCCGCCGCTCGCGGACGGCGCGTGCTCCAACCTGGGCGCCGGCTGCACGACGGCCGACCGCGCCGCGCTCAACATCGGCACCTCCGGCGCGCTGCGGATCGTGCACGAGGCCGAGCCCGAGCCGCGCCGCGGGCTCTTCTGCTACCTCGTCGACGAGCGGCGCGTGGTCGAGGGCGGCGCCGTCTCGGACGGCGGCAACCTCTACGCCTGGCTCGAGCGGACGCTGCGGCTGGAGAACGTCGAGCCGCGCGCGCCCGACGGCCACGGCCTCACCTTCCTCGCGCTGCTCGGAGGCGAGCGCAGCCCCGGGTGGAACCCGCGTGCGACGGGCGCGATCGCCGGGCTCACCTTCGGCGCGGACGCGGTCGACCTGCTGCAGGCCGGGCTCGAGGGCGCCGCCTACCGCATCGCCGAGTGCGCCGACCTCCTCCCCGAGGTGCGCGAGGTGGTGGCCACCGGTCACGGCCTGCTGGCGAGCCCTGAGTGGACGCAGCTCTTCGCCGACGTCCTCGGCCTGCCCGTCACGGCGTCGGGCGTCGCCGAGGGGTCGGCCCGAGGCGCCGCGCTTCACGCCCTCGAGCGCCTCGGCGTCGAGCCGGAGCCCGCGCCGCTCGGCCGCGTCCACGAGCCGGATCCCGCCCGCACCGAGATCTACGCCGCGGCCCGCCGACGGCAGCGCGAGCTCTACGAGAGGCTGTTCTAGCTCGGGACCGCGGCGCCGACGAGCGCGCGGGCGGCGTCGGCGATGTGCTCGGCGTCGATACCGGCCGCGGCCAGCAGCTCGGCCGGCTTGCCCGAGCCCGGCAGGTCGCGTACCGCGAGCCGGACGACCTGCGCCGGGAGCTCGCCCTCCGAGAGCGCCTCCAGCACCGCGTCGCCGATCCCGCCTTCGGCCCAGTGGTCCTCGACGGTGATCACGCGACCACCGGTGGCCTCGGCGGCCGCCCGCAGGGTCTCGCCGTCGGCCGGCTTCACCGAATAGAGGTCGATCACACGCGCGTCGATCCCCTCGGCGATCAGGCGGTCGGCGGCCTTCAGCGACTCGTGGAGCGTGATCCCGGCCGCGACGATCGCCACGTCGTCGCCCTGCCGCAGCACGCGGGAGCCGCCGATCGGGAACTCCTCGCTCGCGTCGTAGAGGACGGGCGTCGCGGCGCGCGTGGTGCGCATGAAGACGATCCCCTCGCGATCGGCCATCTCCGCGACGAGCTGCGCGGTCTGGTTGGCGTCGGACGGGTAGAGCACGGTCGAGCCGTGTACGGCGCGCATCATCGCCAGGTCCTCGAGCGCCATCTGCGAGGGCCCGTCCTCGCCGATCGAGACCCCGGCGTGGGAGCCGCAGAGGCGGATGTCCGCCTGCGAGATCGCGGCCATGCGGATGAAGTCGTAGGCGCGCGAGAGGAAGGCCGCGAAGGTCGAGGCGAACGGCACCCAGCCCCGCACCTGCAGCCCGACGGCGGCAGCCACCATCTGCTGCTCGGCGATGTACATCTCGAAGTACCGGTCGGGATGGGCCTCGGCGAAGATCTCGGCGTAGGTCGAGTTCGAGACCTCGCCGTCGAGCGCGACCACGTCACCGCGGGCTGAGCCGAGCGCGGCCAGTGCGTCGCCGTAGGCCCGCCGCGTCGCGACGTCCTCTCCTCGCTTCCACGTCGGGAGCTGCAGCGGCCCCGACGTCTCGAACGTGTGCGGCTCGCCCTTGGCCTCGGGCTTCGGCACGTCGACGACGATGTTGCGCTCGCCGCCGAGCTCCGCGATCGACTCCTCGGGGTGGTCGAGCGCCTTGCCGTGCCAGCCGCCCTTGTCCTCGACCTCCTTCACGCCCTTGCCCTTGAGCGTGCGGGCGACGACCAGCGTCGGCTGGTGCTGCTGCGCCGCGGCCTCGCCGTACGCGCGGTCGATCGCGTCCACGTCGTGGCCGTCGACCTCGATCGTGTGCCAGCCGAAAGCGCGCGCCTTGTCGGCGTAGGAGTCGAGATCCCAGCCGTGCATGGTCTCGCCGCGCTGGCCGAGGCGGTTGACGTCGAGGATCACCGTGAGATTGTCGAGGCTGTAAAACGCCGCGTGCTCGAACGCCTCCCAGACCGAGCCCTCCGCCATCTCGCTGTCGCCGTGCAGGACCCACACCCGGTAGGGCAGCCGGTCGAGGTTCTTCCCCGCGAGCGCGATGCCGACGCCGTAGGGCAGGCCCTGGCCGAGCGAGCCGGTGGCGACGTCCACCCACGGGATCGCCGGGGTCGGGTGGCCCTGCAGGCGCGAGCCGAACTTGCGGAAGGTCAGGAGCTCCTCGTCGCTGATCGCGCCGGCCGCCTTGTACATCGAGTAGAGCAGCGGCGAGGCGTGGCCCTTCGAGAAGACGAGGTGGTCGTTGTGCGGGTCGTCCGGCTTGTCGAAGTCGTAGTGGAGGTACTTCGACATCAGCACGGCCATCAGGTCGGCCGCGGACATCGAGGAGGTCGGGTGGCCGGAGCTCGTGACGGCGGCGGCGCGGATCGAGTCGACCCGCAGCTGCTGCCCCAGCTCCCGCCAGCGCTCAGCGTCGCTCATCGGGGTAACGTAACGGTCCTATGCGAGTCGCGGTCGCGTTCGACCACCGCGGGGTCAAGCTGCGCCAGCGACTGCTGGAGGTGCTGGCGTCCCTGGGCCACGAAGCGGTCGACCTGGGCACCGACGCCCCCGAGCCGCGGATCGACTACCCGGACAAGGCACGCGAGGTCGGCGAGGCGATCCGCTCCGGCGAGGCCGAGCGTGCGCTGCTCGTCTGCGGCTCCGGGGTGGGCGCGTCGGTCGCGGCCAACAAGCTTCCCGGGATCCGCGCTGCGATCTGCCACGACGCGTACTCGGCGCACCAGGGGGTAGAGCACGACGACATGAACGTCCTGTGCCTGGGATCCGAGGTCGTGGGGGAAGAACTCGCCGCGGACCTGACACGTACGTTCATGAGCGCGCGCTTCGACGGTGGCGAGCGCTATGTCAGAAGGCTTGAGAAGATCGAGCAGATGGAAAGGGAAACCACCTATGGCTAAGTCACGACTGCACGCACTCTCAGAGCTCGGACAGAGCGTCTGGATCGACTTTCTCTCCCGCCAGCTGCTGCGGAGCGGTGAGCTCGCGCGGATGATGGAGGAGGACGCCGTCGTCGGCGTCACGTCGAACCCGACGATCTTCCAGAAGGCGATCGCCGAGGGCGACGCGTACGACGACCAGTTCCGTGAGGTGCTGGGCGAGGAGGACGATCCGAAGGAGGTGTTCCTCCGCCTCGCCGTCCAGGACGTCCAGAACGCCTGCGACCTGCTCCGGTCCGTGTGGGACGGCGGCGCCGGCCAGGACGGCTACGTCTCGATCGAGGTCGACCCGAACCTCGCCTACGACACCGAGGCGACGACCGCGGAGGCGCAGCGGCTGCACGACCTCGTCGACCGGCCGAACTGCTTCGTCAAGATCCCGGCCACCGCGGCGGGGCTCCCCGCGATCGAGGAGATGATCGCGCGCGGGCGCAACATCAACGTAACGCTGATCTTCTCGCTGCAGCGGTACAGCGAGGTCGTCGAGGCCTACCTCCGCGGGCTCGAGCGGCTCGTCGAGGCCGGCGGCGACCCGACGCCGGTCGCGTCCGTCGCGAGCTTCTTCGTCTCCCGCGTCGACACCGAGGCCGACCGGCGCCTCGGCGAGGTCGGCGCGCCGGAGGACCTGAAGGGCAAGCTCGCGGTCGCCAACGCGAAGCTCGCGTACGGGCG
>DASSQK010000119.1:0-3914 GCA_035702555.1 Gaiellaceae bacterium
TCGACGTTCGACGAGATCACGAAGACCGAGCCGGAGAAGAGCCTCGTCGAGCCGCTGAAGAAGTCCGGCGGCCGCAACTCGTACGGCCGCATCACCCGGCGCCACCAGGGCGGCGGGCACAAGCGCCGCTACCGCAAGATCGACTTCAAGCGCGTCAAGGACGGCGTGCCGGCGAAGGTGGCGGCGATCGAGTACGACCCGAACCGCTCGGCGCGAATCGCGCTGCTGCACTACGCCGACGGCGCGAAGGCCTACATCCTCGCGCCCGCGCGGCTGCAGGTCGGCGCGACGGTCGAGTCCGGCCCCGGCGCCGACATCAAGCCGGGCAACGCGCTGCCGCTGACGAACATCCCGACCGGCACCCTCGTGCACAACGTCGAGCTGAAGCCGGGCAAGGGCGGCCAGCTCGCGCGGAGCGCCGGCTCGGGGATCCAGCTCGTCGCCAAGGACGAGGGCCAGGGCGTGCTTCGGCTACCATCGGGCGAGCTGCGCCGAGTCCCGCTCACGTGCCGGGCGACGGTCGGTCAGGTCGGCAACGTCGACCACGAGAACGTCACCGGCGGCAAGGCGGGGCGCAGCCGCTGGCGGGGCAAGCGGCCGACGGTGCGCGGGTCGGCGATGAACCCGGTCGACCACCCGCACGGCGGCGGCGAGGGCAAGTCGAAGGGCGGCCGGCATCCGGTCACGCCCTGGGGCGTGCCGACGCTCGGCAAGCGAACCCGCCGCAAGCACAAGGAATCCGACAAGTTGATCGTCCGCGGCCGCCGCCGCGGCAAGGAGAAGCGCTAGTGAGCAGATCGAGCAAGAAGGGCCCGTTCGTGGAAGAGCGCCTGCTGGCGCGCATCAGCTCGATGAACGACACCGGGTCGAAGCAGATGGTCCGCACCTGGTCGCGCGCGTCGACGATCTTCCCGGAGATGGTCGGGCACACGATCGCCGTCCACGACGGCCGCAAGCACGTGCCCGTCTTCATCACCGAGCAGATGGTCGGCCACAAGCTGGGCGAGTTCGCCCCGACGCGCACCTTCCGCGGCCACTCCGGCGACCGCAAGTCCGAGGTGAAGCGCTAAGTGGCGACCGTCGAGCGCCAGGAGGTCCAGGCCGTGGCCAAGTGGGTGCGGATGTCGCCCCGCAAGGCGCGGCTGGTCGTGGACCACATCCGCGGCCGCTCGGTCCCCGAGGCCCGGACCGTGCTCGCCTTCACCCCTCGGGCCGCCGCGCGCGAGATCGAGAAGGTGCTGAGCTCGGCCGTCGCCAACGCCGAGGCGAACCACAACCTCGTCGGCGACGAGCTCGTGGTCTCGGCGGCGTTCGTGGACGAGGGCCCGGTGATGAAGCGCTGGCGCGCCCGCGCGCGCGGCCGCGCGGCCCGGATCAAGAAGCCGACGTGCCACATCACCGTCCGGTTGTCGCCGCTCGACGGCGCGCCGGTGCCGCCACCTGCCGCCGCGCCCACGGTCGAGGAGCCTGAGCCGCAGGTGCAGGCGGAGGCAGAGCCAGAGTCAGAGCAGAAGCCCGCGCCGAAGCGAAAGCCCGCGGCGCGCAAGCAGAAGGAAACGGAACCGGAGGGAGAGGCCTAGTGGGCCAGAAGATCCATCCCGGCGGCCTGCGGGTCGGCGTCATCCACGACTGGAAGTCGAACTGGTACACGGGGACGAAGGAGTTCCCGGCGTTCCTGCTCGAGGACATCAAGATCCGCGAGCACATCTACGGCAAGCTCGCGCACGCGGGCCTGTCCGACATCCTGATCCGCAAGGACGCCCAGCGGATCACGATCGACATCTACACCGCCCGCCCGGGGATCGTGATCGGCAAGTCCGGGGTCGAGGTGGACGCGCTCCGCAAGGAGATCCACGGAATGACCAACAAGGCCGTCCACATCAACATCAACGAGATCAAGCGGCCCGAGCTCGACGCCAAGCTCGTCGCGCAGTCGATCGCCGAGCAGCTCGAGAACCGCGTCAGCTTCCGGCGCGCGATGAAGCGCTCGCTCGCCTCCGCGATCCGCTCCGGCGCGCAGGGCGTGAAGGTGCAGTGCGGCGGCCGACTGGCGGGCACGGAGATGAGCCGCTCGGAGAGCTACTCCGAGGGCCGCGTCCCGCTGCACACGATCCGCGCCGACATCGACTACGGCTTCGCCGAGGCGAAGACGACCTTCGGCCGCATCGGCGTGAAGGTCTGGATCAACAAGGGCGAGATCATGCCCGAGGGCTACGAGGGCGTCACGCAGCGCGACTCGCGCCTCGGCGACCAGGACCAGGCGCGCCGCCGCGGCGGCACCGCCGAGGGCCTCGGCGCCTCGCGCGAGGGCGGTCGCGGACGCGGCCCCGACCGCGAGGGCCTCGGCCCCGTGCGCCAGCGCCGCCGGGGTCAGGGCGGCGGACCGCGCAGGCCGGGCGGCGGCCGCGGGCGCGGCCAGCAGCAGCAGCAGAACGTCGAGCGCCCGCGCACCGACGAGACGGCGACCTCCGCCGAGGGCCGCGAGCAGCCGGCCGTGGAGCCCGAGACGCAGGCCGTGCCGCAGCCCGTCGCCGACGCGCCGGACACGACGACCACGAAGAAGCAGGTCGAGGACCCGACGAAGCTCGAGCAGTCCGGTGACCCGGCGGCCGAGAAGACGAAGAGCGAGGGCACCGGCAGCAAGCCGAGCAAGAAGGGCAGGTCGTAGGTGCTCCTCCCGAAGAAGACGAAGTTCCGCAAGTACCAGCGCGGCCGCCGGCGCGGCGCCTCGAAGGGGCAGACCAGCGTGCAGGCGGGCGACTACGGGCTGAAGGCGCTCGAGACGGGCTGGGTCACGAACCGGCAGATCGAGGCTGCCCGAATCGCGATGACGCGCAAGATCCGCCGCGGCGGCAAGGTCTGGATCAACGTCTTCCCGGACAAGCCGGTGACGCAGAAGCCGGCCGAGACGCGGATGGGCTCCGGCAAGGGCGCGCCCGAGCACTGGGTCGCCGTCGTGAAGCCCGGCCGCGTGATGTTCGAGTTGGCTGGCGTCGACGAGCCGCTGGCCAAGGAGGCGCTGCGCCTCGCCGGCCGGAAGCTCCCCATCAAGACGAAGGTCGTTTCGAGGGAGGCTGATCTGTTTGCGAGCTAGGGAGCTGCGCGACCTGACCGACGAGGAGCTGGACAACCGGCTCGCAGACACGCGCCAGGAGCTGTTCAACCTGCGCTTCCAGTCCGCTACCGGCGCGCTCGAGAACCCCGCGCGCCTGAAGCACGCGAAGCGCGAAATCGCACGCATCCTGACCGTCCGCATCGAGCGGGAGGCAGGCATCACGAGAGAGACCAATGGCTGACGAAGAGAAGAACGAGACAACCGAAGAGACCACCGACGAGCCGGTAGCCGACGAGCCGACGGCCGAGGCGCCCGCCGAGGAGCCGGCGGCCGAGGAGGCCGTGGCCGACGAGCCCGCCGCCGAGGAGCCGGTAGCCGAGGAACCTGCTGCCGAGGAGCCGGTAGCCGAGGAATCTGCTGCCGAGGAGACAGCGGCCGAGGAGACAGCGGCCGAGGAGCCGGTGGCCGAGGAGCCAGTCGCCGAGGAGCCTGCGGCTGAAGAGCCTGCTGCCGAGGAGCCTGCGGCCGAAGAGCCTGTCGCCGAGGAGCCGGTGGCCGAGGAGCCTCCTGCCGACGAGCCGGCGGAAGCCGAAGCAGAGCCCACCGCCGCGGCAGAGGAGCCGGCCGAAGCCGAAGCCCCCGCCGCTCAGCCGTCGGCGAAGCCGAAGCGTAAGCGGCTGCCGCGCTCGCAGCGCCACAAGCACGTCAAGCCGAAGCGCGAGCGGCCGGCCCAGCGCCGCCCGATCGTCCGGCTGGAGAAGCCGGAGCACGTGCGCGGCCGCAGCCAGGAGCGCCGCGGCGTCGTCGTCTCCGACGCGATGGACAAGACGATCGTCGTCAAGGTCGACACGGTGAAGGC